>JAQBFJ010000126.1:0-17867 GCA_032123435.1 Verrucomicrobiota bacterium | reverse complement strand
TTATGGTCTCAACCATCTCTTGTACTTCCTTAGATTTAATATCTATTTTCTTTTCAAGAAGAGAAAACAAAGTCAGCACGGAAGACATACGCCTCCTTAAATCATGAACCAGCATATCAACAAATTTCTGTTTAGTCTCTTCCAGCCGTTCCAGCTTCCTGCGCTTTGATCTTTCTTCACTCCACGCCATCGTCTCCAGTACCGTAGTTGAACCAAAAACACCGACAAGAGGAGCAACAACTGGCATGATATACCCAGTCCCCGCAACTGCCGCAATTACGATCAAGATATAAACAGGACAGATCATTACGCCAAACCCAACCATGAAAAGCGGCCGTTCTATGCGCGGAATACAAAGCATAATACTGATACAGAATATTATTAATACTCCAACTGCTTCCGTGACATTGCCATGCTTAACAACACTGCCGCCGAACAAAAGCTCACGAGCTACTTCTTCCCACGCAATAAGAACATTGAAATGCACGGCATTGGCTGCTGCCAGGGCTACAGAAGAACAGCACACAAGCCGCACCCAAAAATTACCGTAACGTATATCTTCTCGTTTAAACATAGGGTTTATTAACCGAATACTGACATATCAGCCTGCAATTTCAACAATATGAAACTATTATGGACTTTTCATCATTCCCCCGCCATATTATATTAAACAAATATGAAATCAACAGTACTCTTAATCGACGACGATCCTCTGGACATAAAATCCCTTCAATTGCTCATGGAAAGCTGGGATTTTGATGTAATATGCGCACATTCCGGAGAAGATGGGTTACATCATCTTTCTTCTATACCCGTTGATCTAGTCATATCGGATGTGTATATGCCCGGCATGCATGGCGAAGATGTTGTTAAAGCCGTTAAAGAAGTTCTCCCATGGCTCCCTGTCGTTCTTGTAACCGGCAAAGCTGACGTCAAATCAGCAGTAAAAGCCATGAGGCTGGGCGCCTTTGATTATGTCATCAAACCCCCCGATGAGTCTGAACTCCGGTTGACCGTCGAACGGGCATTGGAACATTCCAGGCTCCGGCGTGAAAATGAATTCCTGCGCGCTGAACTCTCGGCTGGAGGCATGTACGGCGAACGTTTAATAGGAAGATGCGATAACATTATGGCCGTTTTCGAACTCATTAATAAAGTCGCCCAAACAGACACAACTGTGCTCATCACCGGTGAAACAGGAACAGGCAAGGAACTTGTCGCGCAAACCATTCATTACAAAAGTCTTCGCTCAGGCAAACCGTTCATTGCTTTAAATTGCGCATCGCTTAATCCAAACATCGTTGAGAGCGAACTTTTCGGACATGAAAAAGGCGCCTTTACCGGCGCACTGGTCACTCGACATGGTCGTTTTGAGGATGCTAACAAAGGCACGCTTTTTCTTGATGAAATAGCGGAAACAAGCCTTGAATTCCAAGCTAAGCTTCTTCGCGCGATTCAAGAAGGAGAATTCGAACGACTGGGCGGCAACCAGAAAATATGTGTTGATACACGTCTGATTGTCTCCACAAACAAGGATCTGCAAAATGAAGTAAAATCAGGAAGGTTCCGAGAGGATTTATTCTATCGCCTTTGTGTCATACCCATACATCTGCCTCCGCTCAGGGAAAGACAGGCCGACATTCATCTTCTGGCTTCACATTTTCTTACCGTCTATTCCGAAAGATACGCCTGTAAAGTGTCTTCCATATCCAAAAAAGGCATGGATTACCTGGCTTCTCTCGAATGGAAGGGCAATGTCAGGGAGTTACAGCATGCGATTGAACGCGCAGTCGTACTTTCACAAAATGAAGTATTAGATGTTAAAGATTTTGTGGCCCCAAAATCAAAAACCCCAACATGTGATGATGACACGCTTCAAGGCATCACAGACAAAAGAACAAGAGAATATATCCTGGAAATTCTTCACAAGACAGGCTGGCGCAAACACCGATCTGCCGATATTCTTGGTATTGACCGAGCAACTCTATACCGCCTTTTGAAAAAATACAGCATCACCAAATAACTCAGCGTGTTCAGCAATGATCTGATCATAAGATCAACATGCAGTCTCCATAACTGTAAAATCTGTATCGCTCCTTGATTGCCTCTTCATAGGCACGCATAATCACGTCGCGACCAGCTAATGCACTGACCATCATTATCAAGGTTGATTTCGGAAGGTGGAAATTCGTCAGCATCGCGTCCACGCTTTGGAATTCATATGGCGGATGAATAAACAACGACGATCTTCCAGAATCAGCTTTAATGCATCCATGTTTCTTGACAATCGTTTCCAGCGTTCTGACGGTAGTGCTTCCAACAGCAATTATCCTGTTCCTCGCACGCCGCGTCGCGTTAATCGCCTCTGCCGCCGCTTCATTAACAATGTACCGCTCTGATTCCATTCGATGATCTTTAATGTTTTCCGTTTTTACCGGCTTGAATGTCCCAAGGCCAATATGAAGAGTCACAGTAACAATATTAACTCCGCGTTCCCGGATTTTTTCCAGCAACATTTGCGTAAAATGCAAACCTGCGGTCGGAGCAGCTACAGATCCATAGTCTTGGGCATACACAGTCTGATACCGTGTTCTATCAAGGTCTATCAGCAATTTCGTACCCTTTTCGCGTTTAATATAGGGCGGTACCGGAGGCACTCCTTGTTTTTCCAGAATATCGAGTAATGGTCTTCTGCAACAAAGCTGAACACGCATTTCGCCTCCATGTCCCGCATCAACGACATTAGCCGTAATATCGCCGCCAGCCATTACGAACCGCATATTCTTTCGGGCTGTTCCGGACATCCGGCACAAACAATTCCATATGGAATCAAACGGGTTCCCTGGGGTCGAACAACTTTCTTTTTGCTCCAACAATAACAACTCTACATTGCCGCCACTACCGTCCTTGTGTCCAAATATCCGCGCCGGTATAACGCGGGTATTATTAACCACTAGCAGGTCACCTTCCATCAGATAATCGGGCAAGTTCGCAATGCAGGCATGACGGAATTCACCATCGTCACGATTTACAATCATCATTCTGGCTTCCGGCCGATCAGGCGGCGGTCTTTGAGCGATAAGTTCCGGCGGGAGATAATAGTCAAAATCACTCGTTTTCATCAGTGATCAAATATTAACTTCTTGAAGCGTCTTGTGGTTTCAACTGTTACCCCTTATCAAACTGAAGATCATACAAACGTTTGTATATGCCGCATAATGCGAGCAATTCATCATGAGTGCCTTCTTCAACAATTTGTCCTTCATCCAGCACTATAATTCTGTCGCAATTCATGATAGTAGACAATCGATGAGCAATCGCAAATACCGTCCTGTTTTCCATCGCTTCATTGAGAGCTGACTGCACGGTACGTTCCGACTCCGTATCCAGCGCGCTGGTAGCTTCATCAAGAATAAGTATAGGCGGATTCCTGAGTATAGCACGTGCTATCGCGATTCTTTGCCGTTGACCACCCGACATACGAACCCCTCTTTCTCCTATAATGGTTTCGTAACCTTTCGGCATCTCCTTTGTGATGAAATCATGCGCATGGGCCCGTTTAGCGGCCTCCATTATAGATTCCATGGAAGCCTCACGCGAGCCATAACTGATATTGCACGCGATCGTATCGTTAAACAAAAAAACATCCTGGGTTACCATGCCAATCTGACGACGCAGTGACTTTATCGTTACATCACGGACATCAACACCGTTAATTGCGATACTTCCATTTGTAACGTCATAGAACCGAGGTATTAAATTTACAAGCGTTGTCTTGCCTGACCCCGAACTGCCGACAAGAGCAATTCTTTCACCTGATTTCACGCGAAGATTTATATTTTTTAAGACGCATCTGCCCGATCCGGGATATGAAAAATCCACTTTTTCATATGACACATCATCTATCTTTCCGGAAAAACTCCTTGATCCAGTGCGATCTTCAATTTCACTGCGAGTATCAAGCAGTTCGAAAATCCGGTCTGCGGCAGCAGAACTTTGCTGTATGACCATATGTATTTTGCTCAATTTTCTCACGGGCGCGTACATCATGAAAAGCGCCGCTGTAAATCCAAAAAAATCTCCTACCTCCATACGGACAATACGCACATACACCAACAGGAAAGCAGCGCCCAATGTCGCCAGCAATACAATTATAGGCTCCACAATCGCGCTTGCTTTGGCAACACCCATTAACCGACGGAAGAAAGCGCCAGTTTCCGTGCTGAATCGATTCATCTCGTATTGCTCCATTCCAAACAACTGAACAATTCTCACTCCCGAAATAGTCTCCTGCAGAATAGAAACAAAATCTGCGATAGTTTCCTGGGCACGCTTGGAATAACGGCGCACCTTTCGTCCAAACATTGCTATGGGAACAACGCATAATGGAAAGAGCACCAGGCTGACAACAGCAAGACGAGCTTCAATAAAAAAGATCATAGTAGCCATGCAAACCAGGGTAAGGGGTTCTTTGATCAAGTCAGAGACAACAGTGGAAACGGCTCTTTCAATCAGCATGCTGTCATTTGTAGTGCGCGAAATAAGCTCTCCTGTCCTGCTCTGGGAAAAATATCCTATGGACAGACCGTGAAGATGCTCGAAAATCTTGTTTCGGAGATCCATCACCACCCTGTTACCCACCCATTTAATGCAGTACGTTGAGAAATAATCAGCAGCGCCGCGAACAAGACTGATTGCAGGAAAGACCACGATAGCAACGAAGAAAACCAATGAAAGACTTGCTTCCTTAGGATTGAATACTTCTCTCATGCCTCCCTTTATTGCCCATACAAGAGCGCCATTAGCGGCTACATAAAGCAATCCGAATCCTATCCCCGCCATCAATCTCCACGAATATGGACGAACATAGCGCAGTAATCTTAAATATGTTGCCCAGTCGTGACCATGTCCACGCGTAAAATAACTTCTCAAAATATTGTTCATTTATTTTGCTCCGGTTAACGAAAAACAGAAAACAAGGTTTCCAGGCATGAAATAACGGTCGGAGATTAAGTGTATTTAAGCACCTCGTCCACGGTAGTATACCCCTCCAGAATCTTACGTACTCCGTCTTCTCGAAGAGTAATCATGCCCTCTTCTATGGCCTTGTCTCTAATTATCAAGGTTGGCTGGCGATCATTGATCAAATTCTGGAGATCTTCGCTCATTGACATATACTCGTAAATGCCTGTACGACCATGATATCCGGTCTCATTACAGAAGGGGCAACCGGCGCCGTAATAAAACTCGCGACCACCCATTTCGTCAGCTTTCAGCTGAAGACGGGTTAAAACATCCTCATCCGGGCTATAGCCTGCTCTGCATTGATCACATATGGTACGGACCAGTCTTTGCGCCAATATTGCTTCCAGAGTTGAAGACAGCAAGAAGGGCTCAACGTCCATGTCTACAAGTCTCGTAACTGCTCCGGCCGCATCGTTGGTATGCAGGGTGCTGAAAACAAGATGGCCTGTAAGCGAAGCTTGAATTGCGATCTGAGCCGTTTCAAGATCCCTTATTTCACCTATCATCATTACATCAGGATCCTGCCTCAAGAACGCTCTTAATACTTTCGGAAAAGTATTGCCGACAGCCTCATTGATAGGGACCTGCATAATCCCTTCGATATCATATTCTACAGGCTGTTCAGCAGTTAATATTTTTGTCTCAATATTATTAACTCTCCTCAGTCCTGAATATAGCGTAGTCGTCTTTCCGCAACCGGTAGGCCCGGTAACAATAATAATGCCATGCGGCTTTTGGACATCATGACAGAACGCCTTATAAACAACCTCGGACATACCAAGATTTTCTACGTCTAGTGAAACAACACTGCGATCAAGAACTCTAAGAACCGTACTTTCACCATACTGCGTTGGCAATGTTGAGACACGAAGATCTATCACCCGCCCGCCAATAACGATCTGTATACGCCCATCCTGCGGCAAACGTCTTTCAGCAATATTTAAACCCGACATGACCTTGATACGTGATATTATCGGCAACGCGAGGCGCAATGGAGGCGGGGTCATTTCATAAAGTGCGCCATCAACTCTGTACCTTATTTTGAATTCCCTTTCAAAAGGTTCAAAATGGATATCCGACGCTCTGTCATTAACCGCCTGATAAAGAACAAGATTAACAAATCTAATAACAGGCGTTGAACCTGCCATTTCCTCTATTCCCTTTTCATCTGTATTTTCAGTAGCCAGCATATCTCCAGCATCTCTCATTTCCTGTTCAAAGGCAGATAACATTTCATTAACCGCAGCACTGTCATCGCCATAGAATTGCTTTGCGTATGTAGCTATATCTTCTTCTCTTGCGAAAACAAATGAAACATCTCGTGTCAAAACAAACATCAACTCATCCATTACCTGAGGATTAATCATATCACAAACCGCGAGCACAACAGAATTGGACCCCTTTTCGACAGGAACAATATTATACATGCGCGCCACACTGGCAGGAACGCTGTGGATTACATCAGGTGGTATATCCGTGGCAGGCAAGTTAATGACCTTGGTCCCGATATAATTGGCCATAATCTCCAAGAGCTGATCTTCTGTTATCAACTCTGTGTCAATGACAATACGCCTGATGGGCTTGCCGGTTCTTTCGTGTTCTTCCATTATCTCTTCAATTTGACCAGGATTCAAAATCGCCTGATCTGAAAGAAGTTGTAGAATCGGATCAGTATATTGCTTGTCTTCAGTCATAAATAGCCTGATTTATTTTTTCTTTTTTGTCGCAGCCTGTTCTTCAAGTTTCTGAACAATAGACTCCGGATCCTGCGACTTGGTAATTAAATCCTCGTAATGTATTAGCCCTGACTCATACAAAGCCATAAGATGAGAATCAAGAGTTATCATTCCATATTTGGCCCCTGTCTGAATATCTGAGGTTATACGATAAGTTTTATTATCACGGATCAACGCCTGAATCGCCGGCGTACTGATCATTATCTCGAAAGCAGCAATACGCCCGGGTTCACTTGCTTTAACAAGAAGCAACTGCGATATTACCGCTACAATACCAACCGACAACTGCGTCCTTATCTGAGACTGTTGGCCTTGAGGAAAAGCATCAACAATACGATCCACCGTCCTGGCTGCGCCTGTGGTATGCAGGGTCGCGAACACAAGATGCCCCGTTTCCGCCGCCGTAATTGCCGCTTCCATTGTTTCAAGATCGCGCATTTCACCAACCATAATAACATCAGGATCTTGACGAAGAGCCCTTTTCAATGATTCCTTGAAAGTAGGCACATCCACGCCTATTTCGCGCTGAGTTACAAGACTCTTCTTGTGCGTATGAAAATATTCAATAGGATCTTCTATTGTAATTATATGACAGTCACGTTCCTCATTAATAACGTTTATCATGCTTGCCAACGTAGTTGACTTTCCACTGCCCGTCGGGCCTGTAACCAGAATCAGACCTCGAGGCCTGAATAAAAGTTCTTTAACCTGCACAGGTAGACCAATTTCCTCCAGACCGTAGAACTTAGACGGAATCAAACGCAAAACAAGCCCTATATTCCCTTTTGCTTTTAAAACGCTAACGCGAAAACGAGCGGCATCACCAAAACCAAAACCGAAGTCAGTCCCACCCTGTTCGCGAATCTTCTGCTGATGATCCGGGGAAGTAATGCTTTTCATCAATCGTTCCGTATCATCCCCGGTAAGAACCGCCGTCTCAAGGGAATGCAGGCCGCCATGGATACGCAACACAGGCGGGGAGTTCACATTTAAATGAAGGTCCGACGCGTTTTCATCAACCGCCAGCTGAAGGAGTTCGTTCATCTCGACTTCGTTAGATTTAATTTCGCTCATTAATTTACATCTCCCATTGTTACTCTCATTACTTCTTCCAAAGTTGTAATACCAGCTATGGCCTTTCGCAATCCGTCTTCCCGGAGACTACGCATTCCGCATTCTCGCGCATAACGCCGTAAAGATGTTGCGGTAGCTTTGGCAAATATCATTTTCTGTATATCCGGTGTGACAAGAAACATTTCAAAGACACCCTTTCTGGAATAAAAACCGCTCAAATTGCATTTACTACATCCCCTGCCCCTGGATAATTGCACCTCGGAAGCTCGTTCCGGAGGAATCATCAGCATTCTAAGACTTTCTTCATCCGGATCATATTGTTCCCTGCAGTTATCACAAATACATCTTACCAGCCGCTGTGCAACAGCCGCCCTCAACGACGACGCAACAAGAAATGGCTTTATCCCTATATCCAGCAATCGTGTTACCGCGCCAGGAGCATCATTCGTATGCAGGGTGCTGAATACAAGATGTCCAGTTAATGCGGCTTCAGTTGCGATTTGAGCCGTTTCACTATCACGAATCTCACCAATCATTACCACATTGGGAGACTGACGTAAAATTGAACGTAACGCCGCACTAAATGTCAATCCTATGTCAGCTCTTACCTGTACCTGATTAACACCTGACATCTGATATTCGACCGGGTTCTCGACTGTAATAATCTTCCTGTCAGGCTTATTTATTTCACCAAGACACGCATATAAGGTAGTTGATTTACCTGATCCAGTAGGCCCTGTAACAAGCAGAATTCCATCAGGCAACGATATAAGACGTTCAAATACCTGCTGATCATCAGAAAAAAAACCAAGCTTGGGAAGACCAAGCGCCAGATTCTGACTGTCAAGAATACGCATAACTATGGTTTCACCATGATTGCTCGGAACCGTAGAAACACGCAAATCAAGATCCCTGCCAAGAATATTAACCTGTATTCTCCCGTCCTGAGGAATACGTTTTTCTGATATCTTCATTCCTGACATAATTTTTACGCGACTGATAATGGCCGGCTGCAAACGCTTGGGAGGACTATCAACTTCATGCAGTACACCGTCTATGCGATAACGCACCCTGAATGTTTTTTCCATTGGTTCGAGATGAATGTCCGAGGCCCTGCTTCGGTAGGCCTCCAGAATCAGCACACTAACAAGCTTTATTATAGGCGCGTCAGAATCACCTCCTCCTCCTTCTGACAACAAATCATCGGCACCGCTCATTGACAAATCAACCGTACCCTCTGTTAACTGATCAAGCATCGACTCCATTGTTATTTCCGATGAATAATACTTGTCGATAGACACCTGCACCTCATCACGCAATGCAATAACACCTTCAATATTGCACTTTAACATATATCTAAGCCTGTCCAGCGTGTTGAAATCAAGAGGATCGCTTAAAGCCACAGTCAGAGTGTCTTCCACCTTGTAAAGAGGCACTACCCTGTATTGACGCGCGGTTTCCACAGGTATCATGTCACGGACTTCAGGGGTAATATTAACATCTTTTAAACTGACGATTTCCATCCCCAGCTGTCTGGCTAACGTGGCTAGAATTTCCCCCTCGGGAAGAATGCCCCTGTTTATGAGCGTGTCAATAACGCTCTCGCCTTCCTTCAGAAAAGAATCGCGCACTTCCTCTATCAGATCATGCGTTACTGCGCCATTCTCCAGCAGAATCTCAAGAAGATAATCATCATTAGAAGTCAATTCCAACCACCCCCTTTGACCAGAAACTCAAATCAACTATGTCTTAACAACATAACACCCATAAGAATGTACTGATTACGGCGTTTTATCAAGACTTTTCGTTCCTTTTGAACTTCTGTGCACGCAATGTCAATACCATCTGATCGGCCAGCGTTTTTTCGAACAGCTTTATTCGCTAATTCCTCCCTGCTAATTGCTTTTCCAGAAGTTCAGTCACTATCAATGGGTTCGCTTTTCCTTTGCTTAGACGCATAACCTGACCAATTATGAATTTAGCCGCCGCTTTTTTGCCACTGTGATAATCACTGACTGATTCAGGGTTCTCTGCAATGGCCTGCTCAATAAATCGCTTAATGACCTCCATGTCATTGACTTGACTTATCCCTTTTTCATCAACTATTCGTTTCGGATCCCCACCCTTTCTGAACATAATCTCAAATACTTCTCTTGCGGCAGGCATGTTAATAATGCCCTTATCAACAAGCTCTATTAGTTCAGCCAAGGCTTGCGGCGTTACACACGCATCGGAAATACAGACCTTTTTTTCAGAAATCAAACGCATCACTTCGGTCATAACCCAGTTGGAAACAGCCTTAGGATTAGAAGAAACATTTGCCGCCGCATCAAAAAAATCAGCCACCAATCTGTCCGCAACCAGAACGCCGGCATCATATTCAGGAATATGATAATCAGCGACAAACCTTTTATGCCGGCAGAGTGGCGACTCCGGCAGTTCGTCTTTCCACTTCTGAATGGACTTCTCCGCTATAGCTACCGGCATCAGGTCCGGCTCTGGGAAATACCTGTAATCATGAGCTTCCTCTTTTGATCGCATAGCAGTTGTCACTCCGGCGTCGACATCCCATCGCCTTGTTTCCATTTGGATTTTACCACCGGACTCCACCACATCAATCTGACGGTTTGTTTCATATTTTAACGCATTCAAGACCCCTTTGAATGTGTTAAGATTCTTAATCTCAGTCTTTGTGCCCAATTCCAGCTGTCCCGTCGGCCTTACACTGCAGTTTACATCACACCTTACATTTCCATCCTCTAGATTACAGTTGCTGACGCCAGCGTATAGAAGAATCAATTTTAAAGCCTGAAGATATGAATACGCTTCCTCCGGAGAAGTTAATACCGGCTCAGACACTATCTCCATTAACGGGATTCCAGCTCTGTTGAAATCAATACCACTGGCATCCCTGAAATCCATATTTTTCCCAACATCCTCTTCAAGATGAATTCTCGTTATATCAACAGTTTTCTCAACCCCATCAACATTGATCACAATTGACCCACCTGCGCATAAAGGTTTATCATATTGAGATATTTGATAATTTTTAGGCATGTCCGGATAGAAATAACTCTTTCGATCAAACTTGCTGTAACGACTGATTTGGCAACCAATCATAAGTCCTGTTATCACGGTAAGACGAATGGCCTCTTCGTTCATTACCGGCAGAACGCCAGGATACCCAAGACAAACGGGACAAACGTGTGTATTCGGCTCAGCACCGTATTCAGTGCTGCAGCCGCAAAACATTTTTGACCTGGTCTTAAGCTGAACGTGTGCTTCAAGACCTATTGCTGTGAGATATTTTTTCATACTGCAATTTACAAACTCATATTACTGTGTCTCAACAAAACATTCCCACCTTAACAGTGCAAGAAGCGTTCACTTAACACTTTGTTCATAAGCGTAAGCCACCCGTAAGATATCTTCCTCTTTAAATGGAGGACCAAGAACTTGAAGTCCAACAGGCAAGCCTTTCTTGGTGACTCCGCACGGTACTGAAATTCCGCATATCCCAGCCAAATTTGCGGTAGCCGTAAATATATCACCAAGGTACATTTTAAGAGGATCTTTCGTCTTTTCACCCAATCCGAATGCCGCCGTAGGTGTAGTCGGAGTAAGCAGAGCATCACATTGCTGAAACACCCTTTCAAAATCACCTCTTATCAAAGTTCTGGCCTTCTGGCCGCATTGGTAATAGGCTTCATAATAACCGCCGCTCAACACATAGGTGCCAAGGATTATTCTTCTTTTTACCTCTGGACCAAAGCCCTGCGCGCGTGTCTTGCCATACAGCTCCAGCACATTTTCAACATTCTCAGCCCTGCGCCCGTAACGCACACCATCAAATCTGGCCAAATTAGCCGAAGCCTCTGCTGTGGCAATAATATAGTATGTCGCAATAGCATATTCTGTATGCGGAAGACTCGTATCGATTATTTCGGCGCCCAAACTCCTGCACTGCTCAACTGCCAGCAATACATTATCGCGCACATCACCATCCATTCCATCCACAAAATATTCACGCGGCAGTCCAAGTTTCATACCTTTGAGATCCTTTTTCAACAAAACGTTGTAATCGGGAACAGGCATATCGACAGACGTTGAATCCTTATTGTCATGCCCCGACATCACTTCCAACATCAGTGCCGCATCATACACATCTTTGGTTATGGGCCCAATCTGATCAAGAGACGAAGCGAAGGCAACCAAGCCATATCTTGAAACACGCCCATAAGACGGCTTGACCCCCACGCAGCCACAAAACGCAGCGGGTTGACGTATTGAGCCCCCCGTATCACTGCCAAGCGCCGCCACGGCCTCTCCGGCCGCTACTGCCGCTGCCGACCCGCCGCTTGACCCGCCCGGCACACAGTCAAGATCATGCGGATTCCGCGTAATCTTATACGCTGAATTTTCCGTTGAACCGCCCATGGCAAACTCATCCATATTCGTTCGACCAAGAAAAACCGCTCCTTCTTTCCGCAGTAACGCGATCACGGTAGCATCATACGGAGATATATAACCATCAAGTATGCGAGAAGCGCACGTGCACGGCTGACCACGTATATTCAAAATGTCTTTGATTGCAATAGGCACCCCCAGCAGTTTGCCCTTACCGCCCTGCTCCCGAATTGTATCCGCCAACACGGCTTGATCCAAGGCATACTCCTCATCAACCGCCAGATATGCCCCTATATCGCCATCACATTCCCCTATTACCCGGATCAGTTCCGCAACAAGCTCTTTTGAACTGCATTTCCCCTGTTCCAGAAAATTCAAAGCCTGCCGTATCGTTATACCTTTAACATCCATCTGCATCAAAAGTTTACCTCCGCCACCGCCATGGCTAATGCCTTTAGATAGCTCCGTTCAAAATCTCTTTTATTCGATAATTCGAGGCACACAAAATTGACCGGAAATTTGCGAGGGAGCGTTCGTCATTATGCTTTCATGATCAATGCCCGGCATCACATCATCTTTACGAAATATATTCTGAACAGGCCAAGCGTGAGATGTGGGCTCAATTCCTGAAAGATCCAACTGATCAATCTTTTTAACATATCCGATGATCTGGTCAAGTTGGCTCTGCAAAGTAGTGATTTCGTCCTCGCTCAAATGCAACCTGGCAAGACGCGCTACATACGCAACATCCATTTTGCCTGCATCTATTTTATCACGATCCGACATAAAAATCCCCCTTACAACGTATCGAAATCCAATATATAACAATAGGTCAGCAGAGAAAAATAAACAAGAATTGTTTGCCTGAAAGAGCCAATCCGTGTATTATAGTTATTAATTAACTGAGTGTCATGTTAGATTGAAGTCGACTTCCATACTGAAAAATAACAGAAATAGTTCAGGAGAAAAAAATGAAAAAGGCCGTCTTAGTTGTAACTCTTATTCTTGTCAGCCAAATTCTTGGAGGATGCTTTGCCTTCCGCCAATCAGTTAAAAATGTCGATCCATCTGAGGCAAAAGCACGTGACGCAAAATACGACCAGGAAGATCTCCTCAATCTTGCAACATTAATGTCACAAAGAATTCTTTCGAGCGAGTTAATTGATGGTTCCGCCCAACCGCCCGTCCTGGTGGCAATGGGTATTGAAAACCGCACAAAATCCCATCTGGATATGACAGCTCTTTCAAACACAATAAGCACCAGACTGCTGGATTCCCATAAGATCAGAATTATTGATCCTGACGTGCGTGACGCGCTTCTTGCAGAACAAGGCTACCAGATGAACAACTGTTCCACAGCCACAAGAGTAAAAATGGGCAAACAACTCGGCGCACAATTTATGATGACAGGCGCCCTTGCCGAAATAGAAAACAAATCCGGACGACAAGTAAGGGTATCGAAGAAGCATGATGTTTACTACCAATTGACCGTTAAATTAATCAACCTGGAAACAAGTGAAGTGGTGTTATCAGAGCAAATTGATCGCCTCCGTACGGCAAGCAAACCTCTGATCGGATGGTAATCGGTGACTGAACGCAGAGCATTGTCTGTTTACCTTCCAAAGTTACTGCTTCTTGTTCTCGTTTTCATCGAGGCCGGCTGTTCCACTGCCGGCCTCGGAATGGCTAGAGCCAATTTCTATTTGGGTTGTTTTGACCGTGCTGTTGTCAACCTGGAAAGCATTTCGGAGAACGATACTGACGCCGTTTTGCTCTTCATGGAACGAGGAATGATCCAGCACGTAAAAGGCGACTATGCCGCATCAGCCCACGATTGGGAAAAAGCAGTTGAAATTGTCGAATATCTTGATTATTACAGCCTTTCACGCAGATCTGCCAGCATCATCATTAACGATCAAGTAATCTCTTTCCGTGGAGCACCTTACGAGATTATGCTTCTTCATGCTTTTTCAGCCAAAAATTTTTGGGCTCTCGAACAATGGAATGATGCGGCTGTGGAAGCTAGAAATATTATTTCTTTATTTGAAAATGAGAATCTGGCCGACTTCCCGCTAGACCCATACAGCAGGTATGTCGCGGCATTCTGCATGGAAATGGCACACGATATCGACGGTGCTCTTTATGAATACAGATCCGTATCCAATATGCTCGATGATATCAATATAGACACACAAACAGGCTCAATAACAGCGGATCAAGACCATCCCTCAACCGGCAATACAACGGACATCCGGCTTGAACAGTTATGGCCATCCGAACTTGTCTGTTTCATTTCCATAGGCCAATCCCCAGCGGAAAACGCATGCGCCTGCCACGCGAATTATCGCTGGGGCAGTGCGCCTTATGCGGAAATTTATTGCGACGGCAAATACGCCGGAAGAAGCTACACATTCGCCAACACGCATGAACTCATGAAAGCAACAAACGAAAAACGTGCCGCCCTCCTTGCCGCCAAAGACACAATACGTATTCTCATAAAGGATGCTGTGGCAAATGCTGTATCAGAAAAAAATGCAATCACGGGCGAAATACTCAGATTAATTCTTTTCTCATGTGAAGCACCTGATTCACGGCGATGGGAAACATTGCCTCTATATTTGCAGATTGCCAGAGTACCATGCCCCGACAATCTCCAGTCGTATGAAGTAATATTCAAACGAAAGGATGGCCAAATACTGGCAAGAAGAAAAATCACCAGGCCTCTTGCCCGTCGCGATAATGTGATCGTATCTTTCTGCCGTGAATTATAGGAATAAAAACCGCCACAACGCCCAAAAAAACACTATCAAAACGACAATGCTCAGGAACACCGCCTTGTTACGCTGAATCTCACGCTCATGCCGCAAGGGACGCGAGGAATGAAAACTGCTTGATAAGTACTCCGCGAGTCGTTCATCACGAACATTAACAATATGCTCACGGGGGCTATGCGTTTTCTCGTCTTCCGTTTCATCATGGCCTGCTGAACGCTTGACATGCGTCATCCTGCCATCTGAACTATCCTCCGAATCATTAATAACAGATTCTCCCACATCAGACAACCGTCCAACAACGCGCTTAGACTTCCTGACCCAGCCTTTTGACAAAGATCGAATGTCATTGTCAACTCTCGACAGCTCTTTTTTTATCTTCTGGCGACGTTTATCCAGAACGGATCGTTTTCTAAAAAAAATAGACATCATTTTTCACTGACTCGAAAATATCAAATCAAGGCCAACCCCTGATGTAACAAAAATGTACACCAGAAATAATATTACCATGACCACAATAAGCGGAAGCGTTACACCCAGCCCTGCCTTAAACCAAAATGTAAAACCTCTTTCCATTCCACTTTCACGAGGCAGATCCTTCAAAACCACTGGACTGCCTTCACCAAGACCACTTTTACTCCAGTTCATAGCATCAATTTTTGCCAGCCCTTTTATGTAGAGCCTTCTCGCATCTTCAACCAATACCAGCGCGCTGTTTAACTCAATCTGGAAATTGCTGTCAGCCCAATTCTCTTCGCTAATCGCCTTTAACTCATCAAGCGTATCTTCAAACCGTGTTCGCATCACAGCAAGAAGCTCTATCATCTGGTTTGCTCTTTCAGCCTCCTTATTTATCAGAATTATACTTCGCTCAAGCTTTCCCATAATATCCTTCTTGCCTCTCTCATATTCCTCCTGTTTCCGCGTCAAATCTTCCATGTCTGCTTTTTCCTTTTCCAGCAACTCTTGTTTCTTGCGGAGCATCTCTATCTCTGATATCGCTTCAGCAACATGTGATGTTAACTCAGCCTTTTGCCTCGCCATCCGGGAGGAAGATGGAACGGATTGGGATAAATGTTTTCCCAAATCAATTAGAGTTTCTTTCTTCATTTTGTTGGCCATGATCAGATCATCATCCAAAAAATCAGTAGACATAACTTGCACCTCCACGCACATTCACCTTATGCGCAACCGTTTTCTTGCCCATGTTATACATAATCCGGCTTTCTTCATGAAATGTAAAGGTTAGCCCTGACCATCTCACGGAATGACCAAAACTTGATCGACGTTAAGCTTATCAGGATCCTTTATAACACCTCTATTTGCCGCAAAAACCTTGTCCTTTTGATTAACATCACCATATACAGAAATTGCAATACCAGAAAGGGTATCTCCACGTTTAACGCGATAACTTCTAACTCTTGTCTCGGGCTCACTACCCCCGCTTCTTTCCTTAGAGATCGAAACACTTGAATCCCGGTCGGGCATAACTTCAACTATATTAAACGTATTTGAACTAACAACCGCCTTCAGCTTTACAAGCTCAGTCTTTAGATCGGTGTTTTCTTTGGCAAGCGCTGCAATCTCTTCAGCCGCGCGAGTATCACGCGGCAGTATGGAAGCGGCAAACAATTGACTGGCAAGCCGTATCCTGCTCATGATCATTTCTCTCTTCTCTGTACGTGGCCGCAATTCCAAATAACGACGATAATGATAAATTGCCCCAACATAATCCTTCTTATCCAAATAGTCATGCATGAGAAATGCCATGTCCAAATGAGCTACAGCCATACTGGGATTCTCGTCAATAATACCTCTGTATATCTTTATCGCATCGTCAATATTTCCATCTCTAACTTTATCCTGGGCCCTTTGTATCAACGGCTCACACCTTTCAGCAACATCAAGCTGGGCAGTTTTATTAACGCATCCAATAGAATATAAAGCTATTATTAACAGCGACAATAAAAGAACACCTTTATTCAATGCCAATCTCCAGCTTGTTTGATTAATCATAAAGCATAATCGATAATGATATCTCGCCGCTCTTCTGGCCTGCTTTCAGCACAGATCTTTTTCTCGCAATAGATTCACCATGTCTCTTGCGCCGAAATGTCTTGAAAACCGCATCAGGCGCAACCAGAGGAACCGTCACGCGTTTCACACACCCGGATTTCCATTTTGCGTCTGCGCAAAGACAAGCAGTGCCTGTTCCTATTATTGCCGCCGACTCTTTAAAAAATGACATTGTTTTGCTGCTCAAATACATAAGCGGTATTTTCGCCAAGCCGCCCATAAGGGGACCTACAGAAAAATCAGACAATTCTGATGCTGCTGTCTTAAATAATGAAGAACCCATGTTCGCCATAAACTCATCTAATTTCTTGTCAGAAACAGGCTCCGTCACACTTACTTTCAACGCGAAAGGGCCCTGTACAACTTCTTTAAATAATATGCGTTCCGACCATTCTGAGTCACGTATATACATCTTGTTACATTCAAAATCAGGCGTTACAACAGATACCCGTTCATATATGCCAGGCCTTGGCCATATCAGAGACACAATTATCATGTTCCTGGATTTAGCTCTTGAGCCCTGCAAGCTCACATCAACACTTCCAGCGTCTAACAGTACTTCCAATATTCTTCTCTTATACATTTCTACATTCCCCATATTGCACCTGATGTTCGCAGGAAAGTTCGCGTCAGTCAAGGCGCTAGGTGTGCATTATTCATGAAGTTTCGTGACGAGAGTGTGTAGGTTGCGACAGATCAAGGGCTTGGAGAAGGGATCCGGATGAAGGCGTGTCGAGACACGTCGAAACCGGGTTCCGAGGCAAGTCCTTGAGGTGGT
>JAQBFJ010000125.1:0-28291 GCA_032123435.1 Verrucomicrobiota bacterium | reverse complement strand
ATGGGGCCTCTTCTCATCTCCTGGAGGAATGTTTAGCGTTCGGGTCGCGAGGCCTGATTGTGCACGGCAAATCTCTCGAACTCAACGGACGATTAAACAACATAATCACGCAATGTCCCCCCGACGGAAACATCGCCAATTGGCGATCACCCGGCGGCGAGCCCACGCTGGCTATGCTGGAAGATTTAATGGAAAGAGCCCGCGCGTTCCGCCCGGACTGGATAGCGGCGGTGGGGGGAGGCAGTATCCTTGACATTGCCAAGGCCTGCGCCGGCCTGCTTCAAGCGCCATTGCCAATAAAGAATTATCATGACGGCGCGCCAATACCACCCAGCCGTACTCCGTTCATCGCGGTGCCCACAACCGCCGGCACAGGCTCTGAATCAACCATCGTTTCAGTATTAAGCGACGAGGAAAAAGGCGTGAAAAAATCCATTCGCCATCCGTCGTTCATGGCCAGATTGATAATCCTGGATCATGAACTGCTCACAACTTGTCCTCCACAGGTGATCGCCCATTCCGGAATGGACGCCTTGACTCAGGCAATTGAATCATTCACGAGTACTGGCTCAACATGGTTCACGGATAAGCTGGCAATAAAAGCTATTGACCTCATTTCGTCCAGCCTCACGCGTGTTTACGAGGATCCTCACGGCGACAAGGCGCGAAACCTGATGCAAGGCAGTTACCTGGCCGGGCTGTCTCTGTCACTTGCACGTCTTGGTCTCGTGCACGGCATGGCTCATCCACTCGGCATAAGATTCCATGCGCCTCACGGCCTGGTGTGCGCCGTATGCCTGCCAGAAGTTCTCGAGTTCAATAGAACGCTAATCGATGATAAATACGAAATTATGAGCCGTATCGTAAATGATGACATTGTCAAATATGCGCGAAAGCTTATCAAACAGCTGAACATCCAATCTCCGTTCGCCGGGAAAAACATGCCTCCAGACACAAATGCTATCATCAATGAAACACTGGCGTCCGGTTCCACAAAATCTAATCCGCGCCCGGTAGCTGCCGGTGATATTCAAAAACTCCTTGAAAAACTCTTCGCGTAGGAAACGGGGAAACGTTTCTACCATGAAGAAACAAGAGAGTATTTGACAGGATTACAGGATTAACGGGATTGATTAAGAACAAGATGCGTGAAATCTCAATGGATTAAATAATCCCATTGAGATTTCACGCCCATCTTTGATGTTGATCATGCCTGTATCTCTGGTCATCCTGTAATCCTGTCAAAAAAATCCCTTGCTGATTTTCATGCGGCATCCGGGTCAGCCTGTTTATTTCACGAGTTCAGGCCAATCAAGGCCAAGGCATTGAAGATGAAGCTGTATGAATATACCGCGAATCCTCAATAACGCCGGCCTTGGCAGGCATGGACTCGCCTCCGGTGAAGAATCGCATGCCTCTTTTCTTTCCTGAACCCATATTACAAACTGTATTTGCCAAATAATCTTCAACTACACACAAAGCCATTGTTCTACAACTTTTTTTCCCGCATGCATGCGATTCTTCATGAAATATGCGGGTCAGTAGTTGCCGAACTCCAGACACGCCTCATAAACAGCGCTTAAATTCTCTAGAGGACAGCATGGCGGCAGATTATTACCTTCCTGCAGGATGAACCGGCCGCCATCCTTGATGCCACTCTGCAGAATTTTCTTCGCCAGCTCGAAACATTCTTCCGGCTTGCCGTTTCTTAAAAGCGCCACATGAGGCCCGCCGGAAATTTCGACTTCAGGCCCTATAGCCTTGCGCAACGCGCCATGATCTATCGGAAAACCTGTGTCAAAACTGTACACTCCCAGTTGCTTCACTATAACAGGTATATGCCGACTGACGTCCCCGCATAAATGAACACTTCTTTTCTTTGAAGACGGCGTGGCATTGGAAGTAGAGCTGTACCAGAATTCATGCAAAGGCAGAATATATTCTTCATACATTGAGGTGCTTATAAGCTGGATGGAATCATCGGCCATCCCGCCTGAATCGCCCTTTGTCCACTTCTCGCCGAAATACTCACACAACGCCTTGTTCCGGATCAGAACGGCTTCGATCATCTTGCGCATGAATTGAACAGCTTTCTCCGGCTCAGTGCCCAGCAGGGCAAATATATCTTCCCCCATCAGAACCGACGCGATAGTGAGCGGCCCGTCAAACCCCAGATTGAAAGGGCTTACGACTCCTTTGCGGCCGGCATGAACAAAATCCTTTGCCGCCTTTGTCAATTCAGCGTGAAAAGCCAGACGATCCTTGATCCATGGATTTTCGAGCGGCCTGGAAAAATCACGTTTCATGAATTCATCAATATCGTCTTCCTTCATGCACGGAACATTGCTGGGACAATTGTCGGGCTCAAACCGTACCGGAGCACCAAAGTAAGCGCCATCGTAAGTGTTCTGATTGTCCACACCAAAACTCCATTTCTCGGGAAGCTCTGTTGAAGAATCGCAGGTATTGTTCAATGTCGTTGCCAGATACTCCTGGAAACGGGACTGTACTTTCATCAGAATTAAAGGGTCCTTGCAGTATTGTTCGAAAGTAAATTGCTCCGGATTAAGTTGCGGATTCAAAAGAATGATTCTGGGGTTGACGCTCCAGCGCAAAGGAACTCTAACAGGTTGCCTCGCGTGATAAGCATCCCATACGGCCTTCTTCTGTTCATTAGTCGGTATATTCATCTGAAATATCCTTTCCAGGCAAAGACAGTATCCATCGTTAAACAGGGACAGTTTGACCATGGATCACGTTACGTCAAGCGGAAATATATTCACTGGCTTCCTTCCCAAATGTGTGTTATTATAGAAAAAGAAAGTCAGGTATGTCTTTATTGAAAAATATTTCAATATTGTCAGGGGGGTTCGTGTCGTCTGCTATTCCCCATAAGAACATAATGCCACGCAGGCTTCTCGTTGTCTGCGCGATGATTTTCTGCATCTTAACCGCTTCAAAAAATACGTTGGCCGACAGTGTGGTTGTGTTTAATGAGATCATGTATCACCCGGCCACCAACGAGGCGGGACTGGAATATGTTGAGTTGCACAACCAGATGGCACGGGACGTGGATCTCTCGAACTGGTCTCTGACCGGCGAGATCAACTACACGTTCCCGCAGGGGACCCTCATCAACGCCCACGGCTTCATTGTTGTGGCCGCCGACCCTGTTCAACTCGTTTCGGAGACCGCCTGCACCAACGCCCTAGGGCCTTTCACCGGTCGCCTGGACAACAGTAGCGGCACCATCCGTTTGCGCCACAACGGCGGCCGGGTCATGGACGAGATCTCCTACAAGGATTCCGGCGACTGGCCGGATGCACCGGACGGTTTCGGGCCGGCGCTCGTCAAGACAGACCAGGACACCAGCACGGCTTTCGCAGAAAATTGGACCTGGAGTACAGCGGCCGGAACACCGGGCCAGACCAACAACCCCTTCATACCCTCGGCAACCACCAGCCTTGCGTTCAATGAACTGCCCGCCGCTACGAGCAACTTCTGGATAGAGCTGGTCAACTACGGCAGCAGTCCCATGAACCTCATCGGACACGTGGTGACCTGTACGGGCACAAGCACGGGGCGTTACGTCTTTCCGTCGCAGGTCATTGCCACCGGTGCCTACGTTGTCGTAGATGAGGCTACGCTCGGCTTCTACGCTGGTTACGAAGACCGGCTCGCACTCTATGCACCGGGAGAGACCCTTGTGCTCGATGTAGCACTCATGAAATTCACCCATCGCGGACGCATACCTGAAGGAACCGGTCGCTGGCTCTACCCGAACACGGAAACCCCGGGTAGCTCGAATACCTTCACCTTTCGTCATGAAATCGTGATCAACGAGATCATGTATCACAAGCGCCCGCAATTCGAGCCCTATGCCGACTCAAACGAAGGCTGGCTGGAGCTCTACAACCGAAGCGGCAGTCCGGTAAACATCGGCAACTGGCGCCTCACCGGCGGCATCAAATTCAGTTTCGATAATCCAACCGTCATCGGGCCGGGTCAGTACCTGGTTGTCGCCGACAACACCAACACCGTGCTGGCACTTTTTCCGGATCTGACGAACATTGTCGGCAACTTCTCCGGAGACCTGTCAGGTCGATCTGATCTCGTCCAGCTCGAGGATTCTGCGGGCAATATCGCCGATGAGGTACGCTATTACAACGATGGCCGATGGCCGAGCTACGCCGATGGAGGCGGCTCAAGCCTGGAATTGCGCAACCCCGATGCCGATAACTCCATCGCAGAAGCGTGGGCTACGAGCGACGAAAGCGCGCGCACCACGTGGAACGCGTATTCCTATCGCGACACGGCGGTTGATGACGGGATCGGCAACGACATGTGGCACGAGTTTGTCATGGGCCTGCTGAGCGAGGGCGAAGTGCTGATCGACGACGTGAGCGTCATCAAGGATCCTGACGGTGCAGCTGTGGAACTGATCCAGAACGGCACGTTCGAGTCCGACGCCGTGGGTAGCAACCCCGACAAATGGCGCCTCATAGGTACCCACGGCGCACACGGCAGGAGCTTGGTGGTGACCGACCCGGACGACGGCGGCAACAAGGCGCTGCACATGGTTGTCACCGGTCCCATGGGCCACATGCACAACCACGCCGAAACGACTTTCGTCGGGGGCGCCGGCAACGCTGTTACGGCTGGGACCGAGTACGAGATCAGTTTTCGCGCCAAGACACTCGCCGGATCGCGCCAACTGAACACGCGTCTCTATTTCAACTGGGTACAAGCCACTACGCTTCTGGATGTCTCATACACAAACGGTACACCCGGCACAGAGAACTCACGCCGTGAATCTAACATAGGTCCCACGTATACCGGGTTCACCCATAGCCCCGCGCTCCCGGCAAGCTCGGGCCCCGTAACAGTATCGGTGGTCGCGTCTGATCCGGACGGCGTGGTAGCTATGACCACCTGGTATTCCGTCAACGGCGGCAGTTCGAATGCCGTGGCCATGACACCGCAAGGCAACGGACTCTACACAGCGACAATACCCGGCCAGGCAGGCGCCTCAATAGTGCAATTCTACGTCGAAGGAGAAGATTCCCTCGCCGCAACTTCGACATTCCCTGCTCGCGGCCCCGATTCGCGTGCGCTGTACGCGGTGGAAGATGGACAGGGCGACTTGAGCAAGCTGCACAATCTGCGCATCATCATGACCGCCGCTGATAGAACACTCCTCTATGAATCGTGGAACCGCATGAGCAACGATCGCATTGGATGTACGATCGTTTACGACGAAAAGACCGTATTCTATGACACCGGCATACGGCTGAAAGGCAGCGCGTGGGGACGCTACAGTGGAAGTGCTACCGGCTTGAATCTGGAGTTTCACCCCGATCACCTTTTCCGCGGCGTGCACCGTACCATCGCCGTTGAGCGTGGCGGCATGGCCAACGAGGTCATGGCCAAACATCTGCTGGATGTCGCCGCAGGCGGGCTCACCCACTTCTTCGATGACGTTACGCGTATCATCATGCCGAACAGCGCGGACACAGGCGTTCAACTGATCTCAATGGCGCGCTATGGCGACGTGTTCTTTGAATCCCAGTATAAGAATGGGGGTGACGTCAACTTGTACAATCTTGAACTGCTTTACACGCCCAATACGACTGTTGACGGTGACCCGGAAAGTCTCAAGACGAACAACCCCTACAACCATACCCGTGGTGGGTTCGAGATCATGGATTTGGGTGACACGAAGGAGTCCTATCGGTGGAACATGCACCTGCGAAACAACTACGAGCGTGATGACTACCGGCTCATGATTGATGTAGCCAAGGCATTTGAACTCACCGGTGACGAGCTCGATCAGCGCACCCGGGAAGTAATGGATCTGGATCAATGGATGCGAACATGGGCCATGATGTCGCTCAATGGCAACGGCGACGTTTATACGCGAAGTTGGGACCACAACTTCCGCATGTGCCAGCGTCCTGAAGACAACAAGATGCTCGCCATGACGTGGGATCTCGATCGCGCCTTCGAGATCTCGACGTCGTCCGCGCTCTGGGGTGGGAAGAAACTGCAGAACATCATCGAACTCACCGCCAATCGGCGCCTCTATTACGGGCATCTCTGGGACATGATCAAGACCGTGTACAACTCGGACTACATGGCGTACTGGTCCGATCACTACACCGAGCGATCCGGTATCAGTTGCGCTGCGAAGCTGACATACATCGGGGCTCGAAGCGCCTACGTGCTGACGCAGTTGCCGACCAACCAGACCCTGTTCTCGGTCACCAACGCGAACATGAGCGTTAACGAGGAATTTGCCGTTATCGGAGGAGAGGGCCGGATTGACGTGCATACCATACGCGTGGCCGGCAGGTCGACGGATCTCGAAACCACGTGGACCAACACGGGCGCAGGGCCGACCCAGGCATTCTTCTGGCAGGCGCCTGTGCCGCTTGAGCCCGGCACGAACGATCTCGTTATCTGCGCCTACGACTTCCGGGGCAACCTTGTGGCCAGCAACAACATCACCATCGTCAGCCTGCTCGCCGCGCGGCCATTGCGGGACAATCTGCGAGTGACGGAGCTGATGTATAATCCGGATGATGGTGGTGACTATGAATTTATAGAGTTATGCAATACAGGAACAAACGCGCTGGATATTTCGAAGGTAATTATCAGCGATGGAGTTGATTTTGCTTTTACGAACAGCGCTACGACCAATCTGGCGGCAGGTCAATATATAGTGGTTGTGCGCAATCTGGCGGCATTTTCTACGAAATACAACACAAACGGCATGAATATTGCCGGGCAGTATACAGGCAGTCTGAACAACGGCGGGGAACATATAGCAATACAGGGGCAGTGGTATTCCAGGATATTGGACTTTACATACAGTAACGGGCGTGGCTGGCCGCTTTCTGCGGACGGGGCCGGACATTCACTTGTGCCTCTGGATCTTGAAAATCAGGATATGGACTCACTGTATTACGGCGGCAACTGGCGCGCGAGTACGTTTATAGACGGCTCGCCGTGTGAGGCCAACCCGTCGGTAATAACAAATATAATGCTGAACGAAATCATAGCGCATACCGATACCAACGCGCCTCCATACGATTCCAACGACCGCATCGAACTTTACAACGCGGCAAGCTCTAACATCACTCTGACATCCAACTGGTATCTCAGTGACGACGCGAACGACCTCAAAAAATGGGCGTTCTCAGGAACGGTAATCAGCAACAACTCTTTCCTGGATCTGGATGAGATGAACGATTTTCATAATCCGATCACTGTCGGATTCGGGCTGAACAAGGCCAAAGAACAGGTGTTTCTATCCTTCCTGCCTGGTTCCGACGAAGACCGCGTTGTCGACTGTGTTCAATTCAAGGGGCAGGAAAACAACACAGCGCTTGGCCGTTATCCCGACGGCGGCACATACTGGTACGCGCTGGCACCTTCTTCCGGCATCACGAACAACGCGCCAACGGAGCACGCAGTAATTAATGAAATAATGTATCATCCGGAACCGACGGTTGCGTATCCGGAAGACAATACCACTTGTGAATACGTGGAGATATACAATCCCGCCGCTACACCGCTCCAGCTCTGGAACGAAACAGGCACATGGCGGATTGATGGCGGAATAGATTTTGAGTTCCCTGTTAATACTGCGATACCTGCCCTCGACTATCTTGTTGTCGTATCATTCAATCCTGTCCTCGAACCCTTTAAGCTGACAAATTTCCTGAATCTCTACAAACTTACCAACGGTGAAACACAGGTGCTTGGTCCGTATAACGGCAATCTTTCAAATAGGGGCGAACGCATAGCACTGGAACGTCCGCAGGCACCCGACCTGCCCGCTGATACAGCTATCTCCTGGGTGATTGTTGATGAAGTCATCTACTTTGATAGAACGCCATGGATTGAGGAACCGGATGGAACAGGTCCACCGCTTCAGCGCAATCAGGTGACCATATCCGGCAATAACCCCACAAACTGGTATGCCAGCCTGACCGCGACGCCCGGCAAAAGATCGGAACGTATCACCATCACGCATCCGATCAGAGACACGCAGTACATAGTCCCGATAAGTGACAATATAACCGCGATCATCGACACTAATCTTCTTGAAGGGACAGCCGAAGTTGAGTTTTTCGCCAACACCAACAGCCTCGGCATAGACACCAACGCCCCCTTCTCCTGCGACATGGCCGGTATAACAGAAGCAAATTATCATTCACTTACGGCCGTTTTGACCGACGATTCGGGAACGTATACATCCCTGCCGGTAAATGTGCTGGTGCTCGGCACTCTTACCAAAAACTGGCCGTATCGGATGAAAATAGTGTTCAGCGGCTATACGGGTTCTGAAACGTTAAAAGACTTTCCAGCCCTTGTACTCTTTAACACGAATATGACCGATTTTTCATATACCGAAGTGGCACGCGAAAACGCCGGCGACCTGCGCTTTGCCGACAGTGATGGTGCCACTGTTATTTCTCATGAAATTGAGAGCTGGAATACCAACGGCAAGTCCGCCGTATGGGTAAGGGTCCCGGAACTTTCCGGAACCAATGATTTTATCTGGGCATACTGGGGCAACACACAGGCAATAACGTCAGCTGAATCAACTAATGGCGCGACATGGGGCGCCAATTACAGGACCGTATGGCATTTTCACGATGATTTTGAAGACTCAACCAGTAACAAAACAACAGCAGTTAACCATGACAGTGGCAGTATTACTTCAATGATAGCCAACGGCCGTGCGCTTAGCGGGACAAATCAGTATATTGAAACCGGCGTGCCGACAAGTTGGTATGGCGACAATATCAACAACATGACAATCAGTATGTGGGTCTGGACCCATCCTGCAGGAGATTATGCTTCATACGCGGGCACTCCGTTCGGTTCCGATAACGGGAGCGGCAACGCGCTGTATATGAAGCGCTGGCCAAGGGACTTCTGGGCATACGGGGCACAGAGCGGCACGAATTACACGTATAAATTCTATCACGGTGAATGGGTGTTCCTGAATCTCGTGCTTACGAATGGGCAGGCATACGCGTGGAAGAACAATGCTGTTCAAACTCCATTCGCATATACCGCGTTTACGCCTGCTGTCGAGCCGCTGATCGGCTATATGGCGGGCCAGACGACGAATATCTGTTACTTCATGGGCGTCGTAGATGAAGTGCGAGTGTCGGGAACAGCAAGATCGGCCGACTGGATCAAGGCTGAATACAAGAATGTATTATCAAACAGTTTATTTACGTCATTTGAGCCGCCGCCACCACCACCACCTGCCCCACCGCCTGATGGTGATGCCGACGGTATGTCGGACACATGGGAAGACGTATATTTCGGCGGAACAAATATCTCTAATGGCGGCCCGGCAGAGGACTGGGACGAGGACGGCCTTGACAATCTGAGCGAATACATTGCCGGAACATGTCCGACGAGCCCAGAAAGTCTGTTCATGTTATATATAGGTTACACCAACGGGAAGTTGGCAGTGATGTTTCCAGCGCTCGAGCCCGGCACAAATCATTACGGCGGATATAACCGTCTTTATTCGCTGGAGAACAATACCAATCTTGAACTGGGCGCGTGGTCAGGCATACCTGATTACACAAACATTCCCGGTGCCGACCAGACGGTCAGTTACACAAACACGGCCGAGCCGCGCGTCTTTTTTAAAGCCAAGGTCTGGCTGGAATAGCAAGCATCTTCCCTTTGCCCATGGGAACATTTTTCAGACAGGATAACAGGATTTACAAGGATAGAACAGGGAATTGGATCCGTTAAATATCAATAGACTAATAACTCTATTGATATTTAACGACTGTTTCTGATTCACAGAATGCAAACTTTGGGCCTGCCCTGAGCTTGTCGACGGGCTTGCCGCGGCGTAGTTCGCTATTGCGATCGAAGCCAGGCCCCATCAGGAAAACTGTTCAGGAAATGTGGAAGAAAACTACTGTCCCTAGACCCGGAGAGGAACGAGGGTTTTATCCGGATTTCCTGAACCATCTAGTCTTAATCCTGTCAATCCTGTTATCCTGTCTGAAAATTGAAGCCATCTCTTACAGCGTGATTTTCTTGAAATGCGGAAGATAGGGCCTGTTCTTGCGCAACATTTCCGCGACCATCTTCTTGATTTCCGCCAATGAAAGCACGGCGGCAGTCAACGGATCATTGCAGATCGCCTGATAGACAAGATTGGCGTCACCGGTTAGACAAGCCTCCACAGCCATCATTTCGATTGTCGCGCTAAGTGCCGTAAGCGCAACACACGGCAGGGGAAGCGAGCCGACATGCATGGGTTCAAATCCTTTCCTGCTGATCATAACCGGAACCTCAACACAACAATTCTGCGGCAGGTTGGTAATAAGTCCGGTATTAACCATATTGCCGTTGAAAGTATACAGTTCGCCGCCCATATAAGCGTTAATAATCGCCGCGGCATATTCATGACCGCGTTCAAGCGAAATCGGCTTATCGGCCTTCAGCCATTTGTTCACACCTTTTTTCCAGTTCTTTTCCGAGGCGCGATATTCTTTCAAAATGTAGGCGTAAGCGCCTGGATTCCAGCCTGTTCCTTTCGTGCAGTATTTCTTTATCAGGTCAGGCCGTTTACGGAACCACCAGTTATACTCTGAATTATGGCCGCTCGACTCGGTAACATATTTGCCAAGCGCGAGAAACATTTCATTACGCACCTGTTCCTCGTTATAGATTTTTCTGTTCGTCGAGACAACTTTGCGAAGACGCGGATAAAGGTCCTTCCCTTTATGTTCGAGCTTTAAATACCACGAAAGATGGTTAATTCCGGCGGATGTATAGGCCATTTGCTCATACGGCACGTTCATCCACTTGGCCAGCATCTCGGCTGTTCCCTGAACACTGTGACACAGACCAGTAACCTTGATGAACGATTTTCTCTGCATGGCATGACAAAGCATTGCCATCGGGTTCGTATAATTCAGCATGATCGCGTTCGGACAAAGTTCCTCCATATCCCTGCATATATCCAGCATGGTCGGAATAGTGCGAAGCGCGCGGAAAATTCCGCTTGGCCCGCGTGTATCACCAACATTAGTATCCACGCCGTACTTCTTTGGAATAAGAATATCATGCTGCCAGATATCTGTACTGCCGCAAAGAATGGTAACACAAACCGCATCAGCGTCCTTGAGCAACTTGCGCCTGTCGGTCGAAGCAACCACCTTCGCCGGATAATTGCCCATGGCCACAATCTTCTCGACCATTTTCTTGGCATAGCTAAGACGGTCCTTGTTAATATCGACCAGAGCAATGGTCGAATTACGCAGTAATGGAAACGTAAGAAGATCCCTGACGAGACCACGGGTAAAACCAAGACTGCCGGCTCCAATAAACACTACCTTGGCCATTTTCTAACCCTCCATATTGCCATGATGTTAACTACGCGACATTAAACCTTTTCCCTGCAAAAAATAGACCTTGATCTAATTCGATCACGCTAATGTTGTCAACACAATATGACGTGATTTCCGTCAAACCTTAAAAGGCTCTGCCGGATATGAATATTATTACCTTTTGCATTGAATATTCCGCCGAACTCTATATTAATATTCATGAGAAGAGAATAAACCCAAGTCGTTCAATTTCTACATTTTTGATGAGAAAAGGTCGAAAGTCAGGCTTGTCACTAACTACGATACTACCGAAGCAGACGTTAAAGGATTTGCCAAGGCAGCAAAGGTGGCAATGACAGTGTTATAAGCGTCTCGAACCAGACAAGCGTCCTTTTGAAAGTTCTTCGACCGACTTGACTCTTATTACCCGTTTCCTTACCCTCTTGAGAGTTGCAGAAAAATCTCGTATGAATGGTAATGACAAAGGAACAGATTGAAAAAGCCTGGGTGGCGGAATGGCAGACGCCCGCCTTCGCCGGAAGGCTACGGCGAGCCAGGCAACGGACTTTCCGCCAAAGGCGGATCTGCCTCTGGCAGAAAAATCTCGTATGAATGGTAATGACAAAGGAACAGATTGAAAAAGCCTGGGTGGCGGAATGGCAGACGCAACGGACTTAAAATCCGTTATCCGCAAGGATGTGAGGGTTCGACTCCCTCCCCAGGCACCAGTTTGAAAAATGAAAGGAACCATATGACCGCGTCAAATTTTAAAATTGTTGCCGATAATAAAATCAGAAACAATGATCTCATACTGTTATTTTTTTCAAGCTCCCGAAAAGCATGCTTCGCCATCAGTAAACTGCCAAGTTTGCTGCAAAAAACAAAAGCGCCAGCCGAAAAAGGCAAGTGTGTTACGACTTTCATCGGAAACATCAATAAGAAACGCGTCATAGTAAAGGCCATACGGCTCGACGCTGATTACTCAACTCCTGAACAGAAGCTGAAGAAGGAAGTTTCAGCCGCCACTACAAGCGCCCCTGAACTCAAGGCCAACCGCATCGTGGTCCCGCTGGAAAACAATAATATAGACCTCATCCGCGCCGCGCATGAAGGTGCGATACTTGGCGGATATGCTTTCAACAAGTACTTAAAAAAGAAAAACAAACCCGTCCCAGTCACCGTTATGACCGGAGCCTTATCTACCGCACTGCGAAAACGTCTTGGCAAGGACAAAGTTATATATGAACTGACCAATTTTGCGCGTGACATGTCAAATGAACCGCCTAACAGCATAACTCCTTCAACACTGGCGCCGAAATTCCAGAAGATCGGAAAAGAATCGGGGCTCAAAGTGACAATCTGGAACGAACAACGTCTGAAAAAGGAAAAATGCGGCGCGATCATTGGTGTCGGAAGAGGCTCCAAATCAAGACCAAGGCTTGTAATAGGAGAATATTCGGTAAAGCGTCCGAAATTAAAACTCTGTCTTGTCGGCAAGGGCGTCACATTCGATAGCGGCGGTTATTGTCTCAAGGGATCACAACATCAGATGGGCATGAAGTACGACATGAGCGGAGCGGCAATGATGTGGGCCGCCTCCTGTGCCATTGCCAGACTCAAGTTGCCGATCAGCCTTACCGTTCTAACGCCTCTGGTGGAGAACCGGATATCTGATGACGCCTATCTAACCAGCTCAATTCTGACTATGCGTAACGGCATTACCGTGGAAGTTGTAAATACCGATGCTGAAGGCCGACTCATTCTCGCCGATGCCCTTGTTCTGGCTGGTGAGCGCAAACCTGATTACATCGTTGACGCAGCAACCCTTACCGGCGCCTGTGTTACCGCGCTGGGCGAAGATATGGCAGGTGTATTGGGAACGGATGATCATTTTTCGAAACAACTTATATCAGCCGGTAAAACCATCGGTGAACAATTCTGGCATCTGCCCCTTCACATGCCCTACATGGGCCAGCTTGATGCTACAATAGCAGACTGCAAAAACTGCGGCAGTGCCCCGGGCGCAGGGCCGATAATGGGAGCTCTGTTCCTTAGGAAATTCGTCCCGGACAAAGTGAAATGGATCCATCTGGATATAGCAGGACCGGCGGTAAAAGAAGACTCTTTAAACCATCTGGGCAAAGGCTCGAAGGGATTCGGCGTAAAAACCATAGTCGAACTCGCTGAAACACTTGTAAGATGACCTGCAGGATATACATAAATATAATATGAAACTATGCCTTGAATCAAAAGCTCATATATGGATAAATAGGCGTCAAATCGCACGCGTACAGAGGAATTTAATCAATTTCAATGGATAAATCATCACAAACCAGAATCGGACTTTTAGGAGGCACTTTCAACCCCGTCCATACAGGACATCTTATTATTGCTCAAAATGCCATCGAAGTGTTTGATTTATCCAGCGTACTGTTCATACCATGCGCTGATCCGCCTCATAAGAAAAAGCGATCCCTCGCTACAGCCTGCCACCGTATGAATATGCTGAAAGCCGCCATTGAACATGATCTGCGTCTTGAGGCCAGCGATATCGAAATTACCCGTGGAAGCACATCTTATACCATAGATACACTCACCCAGCTCAGAAAAACGTATAAACTGGAACAGTTTTTTTTCATCATAGGTTCAGATACGCTCAAAGAACTTTATATGTGGAAGAATATTTACAAACTTCTGCAGATGTGCGAATTTGCAACCTTTGAGAGACCAGGTCATGACTTGTGTTCGTTGACCCCGGAAGATCTGCATCTTGATCCGCCATGGCCGGAAAGACTTCTGAAGAACACCGCTTCCGTCTGCCGTGTGGATATTTCATCATCCAGCATAAGACATAGAATCGCAGAAGGCATGAGCATACGGTATCTTGTGCCAACAGAAGTGGAAATATATATAGCGGAACATAACTTGTATGGCAGATAAACAAATACCAGCTCTCGCAAAAAAGGCCGCGAAAATACTGGATGCGACCAAGGGTGAAAATATCGTCCTGATCGATGTCAGGCAGACTTCTAGCGTAACGGATTATCATCTACTGGTAACGGGATCCAGCGCTCCGCATCTGAAAGCATTATCCCGTGAAATACAACACGCACTGAAACATGAGGATCAATGTTCATGCCGCCAGGCCGGTGATCACGAGAGTGGCTGGATAATCCTGGATTATTCCGATATCATCATGCACATCTTTTCACGCAGAGCGCGGGAATATTACGCGATTGAAGAACTGCTGGCTGAGAATCCTCAATCAGATCTTCTTCATCCAGACCATCAATAAGATCATCCGCCATAAGTCCTTCAATTATCAGAAGCTGGTCCGCAAGCTCCTTAAGACTCGATGTTTCATTAATGGCGCTCTCATATTCATCGCCCATCATCGTATCATCCGAAACCATATCCAGAATAACGCCGATTTCATTCATGCGGCTTGTTTGTTCATTGCCATACTTTAACATCGTCCAGCCGCCGATAAACAGAGCCAACACTGCCGCATACGCCAATACCTGCATTACTATCGGCCTGAAAATAATTATTCCTGTCGCACATTTTCTCCGTTTCTCACCGGTAGAACAAATCCGGGCCAACACATCTTGCGGCGTATCCTTAACAATTTGCGTATTCAATGCCATTGAAACGATTTCACGCGCATTTCCGCAATACGCCCGGCAATCCGCGCAAACCGCCAGATGCGCTTCAAGCTTCCGTTTTTCACGTTCTGTTAATTCGCCCGATTCGGCCAATAATATTTTGTCTCTCATTTTTTCACAGCTCATACCGAATCCTCCCGTATCACCCGCATAATTCATCATAATCAGATCTCAAAACCTGCCTGAGTTTATCAAGGGCATATTGCATTCTGGCAAGCGCGGTATTAATTGAAACGCCTTGAATTTTTGCTATTTCCTTGAACGACATATTCAACTGCGCGCGCATTATAAACACCTCTTTTTGTTCACTCGGCAATAACAATGTTTCCTTTTCTATTCTACGGCCAAGTTCACCTGCCTCAATTTTCGAAACCGGCCCTTCATCTCTGTTGGCAATATTTTCAACCAACGATCGTCCATCATTATTATCCTGATCAAGACTCAGCTCTGGTTTCCTGCGCCGGGCCCGATCAATTACCAGATTATGAGCAATTCGTATCAGCCACCCGCAGAAATTCTTACTCTTATAAAGATCCAGCTTCTTGATTGCCCTGAACCATACCTCCTGAAATATCTCCTCAGGCTCGTCATTGCCTCTCGTCATATTGCAGATAAACCCGAACAAAGGACGACGATACTTATGAACAAGCTCCTCTAAAGCGCCTGTGTATCCTTCCAAATACCTCCCAATCAGCTCCCTGTCGCTCTGTTCCATCGCTTTTCCTGTATATTACAACGTATCCAAAACCTGTTTATTGTAGATTTTCTGCAACAAAAACCCTTATGAACACCCATATCCAGTGTGTATGCGCGCTCATTAATTCGATCATGTGTCCAATCGTAGCAGATGAAATGATGACTGTCCAAAGTCCTATACCGGCAATATTCAAAAAATAAATCAGCGCGTATGAGAAAATATGACCATATTGCTGAATATCGCTCTGCCGCTGTGAAAGCATGCTTATTGTGAATGTGAAATGAAAACCCCATGTAAAACCGACAAGACCAAGCCAATATAAATAGTAACTTTCCATTTCAATGAAAATAGACACAATATAATAAACGGCAATAACGAGCACCGTGTAGAGAGGGAAAAAATACGGCGCAAGCGCGATCAAGAAATCACTCTTGGATAAAGTAACACTGCCACTCTCTTTCGACACCCGCATACGATGAACTTTCGCGCCCCTCATCAAACCCCACAATGCATGCGTCAGTTCATGTGCCAGCACATAAGTCCTTACCGGGCGCGGCAGTGTAAAATACAGCAACAGCCATAACAGATAACCCAGACCAAGCGCCCAGCCGGCAGGCGGCATAACATCGGCCGAGTCAGGCTGAATCATTGCTATCAGCGACATTGTTGTGCGTGTTATGACCACACAAAATGGAATCAGCAGAATTCCGACAAATAACCGTATAAGTTTTTGTATCACGCCCCATATATTAACCCGAAAGACTTCTGAAAAAAACAAAAACCTCCGTTAACCGGGTCTCGACTGCCGGCCTTTCAGGCAGGATCATCCGAATCTATGGCCAAACACCTGAAAAGACAGGGTGAAGACCAAGATAAACGATTTTTCAGGTTGACCTTGCTGTTTTTAACATTATCATAACAGTTTCTTAAATATTGAATCAGAAGATAGGAAAGCAAGCCGGGAGTTAAACAAAATATGCCTACTACTAAAAGCGCCGCGAAATCAATCAAGACATCTGAGAAAAAACGCCTCGCCAACAAGAGCGTAAAATCCAGAATCGCCAGCATACGAAAAAAGCTCGACGAAGCGATTGCAAAGAAGGATAAGGTTAAAAGTCAGGAAATGCTGCGGACTTACCGATCCGCCCTGGATAAAGCTGTCAAAACATCAGTAATAAAAGCAAACGCCGCCAGCCGTAAAATATCAAGGGCTACCCTCAAGATTGCCGCGCTGTAATCCCCGCCCGATGGCCGCCGGCGACATTCAAAAACTCTTCACGTGGAAAGAGAGGGGAAGTTGAATATCCAATGACCAATTCCAATTTCCAAGTGGGGGGAAAGGGATGTTTACCACGGAGTTGTCGGAGGCACAGAGCAATACAGAGAAGAGAGTTGATTTAATTCTGAAAAGAGTGTTTGACAATTAATACAATAATTTTCATGTTGGAGGAGGTGAGGTAATTTCGGATGTTTTCTCCCCGACAACAACGTTGCATCAAATCCGGGATTGCGAAGCAATATTGGATTTGATGTAACCCTCGGTCTTCTCCGTGCCTCCGTGAACTCCGTGGTGAAGAAATTTCGTTAATCCTGCCTGCCCTTCGTAGCTTATCAGCGAAGTAGGGTCAAAAAAATTCCCTTGCTGATTCTCATGCGGCATCCGGATCAGTACCAGTACTCTACTACTGATTCAACAACGTCATGCGCTAAATCTCGACAGGCTCCGGGCAAAGCGGCACGCTTGGCGGATTGCAGATCGCCACCAGGCCTGAAATCAAATTCGCCTCTAACCCTTTTTACAACTATGAATTCTTTCGCCTGTATACGACTGAGCACAATATCAGCCGTGATTTCAAGCCTGTATTCGGCGGTCGTCTTGCCGCTGTCACGGTCATACCTGAGCGGTTTTAAACTGCAATCAACAAGCGCAACCTTTAAAAGAAAATCGGCCGTATCCTTGTCAACAACCTTAAGACTGCCGTCTCTCTGCAATTCCTGAATTACGGCCTTGGTTGCCTCTATCTCCAGAAGTGGTTCGTTGGAACGGTTAACAAATGTTGGCACATAGACTGACCTGAGATTGGGCGGCAAGGTGGATCCAAGCGTATAACCGAACCCGGCACACCCAGTCAAACCTGCCGTCAAAACAGAACAGAGACATACAATCCCGCATATTGCGAATCGCGAAATCATCACGCGGAAATATTTCAACATTTTATCCTCCAGCTTCATGTCATACAGTAATCGCATATTGTTATTTGTTTTTATCTTTTCCGCCGGAAACACGTGCGATTTCGCTTTCTAGTTCGGCTATTCTTTCCTTTGCTTTCTCAATCATGTCAGACGCGGGACAGTTTCTGACGAAATCAGAATACGCTATGAACGCGGCTTCGGGCTTCCTGCCGGTTCTGTCATAAAATAATGCCCGCTCATAGTATGAATCGGCAAGCTGATCGCTGAGCTCTTTAATATACTGTTGAACTTTTTCTCTGTCATTGTCATCAGGATAATCTCTCAGAAATGCCGAAAAGGCCGAAAGTGCGCTTCTGCATTTTATCTCGTCACGCGGTTTCTCGCGAGCTATGTAATACAAACATTCCGCCCGCCTGTATCCGGCGCTGTTAACAAAATCACTGTCAGGCCAACGACTTTGAAGCTCTTCATACGCTTTTGCGGCTTCTTCATAGTCCTTGCCCTGCTCATGAATCAGTGCCAGACAGAATTGCGCTTCTGGAGCCTTATCCCAGTTGGGGGCGTTATCCACAATTTTTTCGAACATAGGTAACGCCCGTTCCGGTGAGGTATATTCATTAAGAATAAACAACACACGTCTTTTTGCCGTTCTGATATGATTGGCAATCTGGAACTGACGTTCAATAACCGCTTTGTACGGAAATTTGCCGGAATAATTATCAATTAGATATTGGAATTCGTCAAAGGCGCGAAAATACTTCCCTTTTTCCTGCAGTAATTTCGCGTATGCTTCCTGGGCCTGCACAGCATCATCAGTATCATGCCACTGATGAACAAGAGCCCTGTACTGTTTCATGGCTTTTCGTATCGCGCCATCATCATATAAAGCCCTGGCATATTTCAATTGCTCAGACGGTGTTTCCTTCCCGGGCCGATGAAAAACACTTGGCTGTTTCCTTCCCGGGGGCAGCATGTCCAGTCTCGGTTCAAAATCCTGCTCTTGCGCAGAGAGAGTAGATGCTAACAGGCAGGCAAGGATAAGCCCAACAACACCAGAATATAAATGTTCTCGCATAACCTATGAAGATATAAGCGGACATTTCAGGGGTCAATATGTATTTACACCGCTCAAAAAGCGTAAATCAGCCAACAGGCGGCAATCATGCGTTCGAATACTGGAAATAGCCTGTTTCAAGCATCATTCCTACATCGGATATAACGCGACAGGTACACTGTCTGAGCCGGTCCTCTGCCTGATGTCCGCCTGTTATCAGCAGACATTGACACCCCAACCCGCACGCTACCTCGTAATCATGCGTAGTATCGCCAATCAATAATATCGCTCCGGCCGAAACGCGCAGATCGGAAATCAGCCTCATGCCGGCATCATGTTTTGAACCGGCATAGATATCTGAAAGCCCGTAAACCCCTTCGAAGAATTCTCTGACCCCTTTTTCCGCTAGCGCTTTTTCAAGAAAATTCGTTTCGGAGGCTGAAAGCACCGACATCGGCATTCCGTTCACACGCAGGCTTCTCAGCACATCAATTATTCCAGCGCGAAGTGACATGATTGAAGCTTTATTTTCATATATACCATAAAACTCGCGCGCCATGCCGTCCCAATCTTCAACAGAAAAGTCGAATCCCAGAAGTTCATAGTATTCCTTCACGGGAAACTTAAAAACTTTTCTGTACTCCTCAAGTGTTACGCTGGGCAGACTTCTTTTTTTCAAAATAATATTAAGAGTCTCCACGCATGCCTGCGCGTCATCAAACAATGTCCCATTCCAGTCCCATACAACATGTTTTATTGTTTTATCAGCCATAAATAACCAAATATAAATACCACAAACATTCTAACCCGTTTATTTCACGAGTCCAGTCCAATCGTCTGCTTGACTATCCGCACGGGTACGTCAGAATACTAACAAAACCGGCTTTCACGGCGTATACTATGATTACAGCACAGCAGGACAGATAATTAATGGACAAAACACGCAAACAACGCAACACCGCCAAAATAGACGCCTTTGAAATGCTGGTGTCAAAGTATGAGGAAGCCCTCCTGCGTTATGCCGCCCGCATTCTGCACGACAACAATGCCGCACAGGATGTAGTACAAAATACTTTCATCAAACTGTTCACCAGTTGGAAGGAAGAATTTGAACCATCGGCACAGCTGTCAAGCTGGCTGTATCGCGTAACTCATAACTGCGCCGTGGACTACATGCGAAAAGAATCACGCCTGAATCTACTCCACTTTAAACACGCGCAGGAATATCCTGACTGCATTCCAGCCAACCGTGGAGAAGGCTTCCGAATAAGCGAAAAAGCCAAATACGCGGAAAGAACGCTCCGCAAACTCAGCCTGCGTGAACAGCAAATCGTAATCCTGAAAGTATATGAAGAAAAGTCTTATCGTGAAATCAGTGATATCACCAACCTTACAACAGGCAATATTGGATATATTCTGCATCATGCCATGAAAAAAATGGCTGCTGAACTGAAAAAGGCTAAGGTATTATGAGTAAGAAGAAAACAAATCCAGGAAAGATTCAGATGAAATGCGAAGATATACGAACAGTACTGTTCGAGTATATGTCCCGCGAATTGAGTGAAGGCCCGTCGGATCTCGTCCGGACACACCTTCAGAAATGCCCTAACTGCAGGGAAGAAGCTGCCGAAATACAGAATACCACGGAACTCCTGCGCACAACGGAAGAGCACGGCCTGCCTGCCTGCCTTTCAGACGACCATCGTAAACGTATAATAAAAGCAATAACACATCCCATACTGCACTGGCTTACGACGCACCATATCTTAACCTCAATTATTATGGCAATAATCGCGATAACAATAGTATCCTGCATCCTGTACAGAATCAAGATATGGGAGGATGAGCCGCCGGCTGGAATACCAATTACAATTATTCAGGAACTGCCGGAAGTCGCCAGGGAAACAACCGATAAATCACAATGAACTAATATGAAAAAGCATGTCGTAGGAATTACCATGGGCGATCCGGCAGGTATCGGTCCGGAAATCTGCCTGCACGCCATGACACAACGCGAAATACTCAGACGCTGCGTTCCAATACTGTTCGGCAGTATAGATGTCATCAGAAGAATCGCAGCTAAATGCAGATTAGATCTTCCTGATCTTGTGTTCCAGCTTGACGACTGGCAAAAAAAACCTGCCTGCAAGAGACCTGCCATTGTTAACTGCGTTAACGTCAATGCCGCCAATATCATTCCGGGCCAAACAAGCCGACAATGCGGAACCATCGCTTACTCGTGCATAAAAGCCGCCGTATCCGCTGCTATGACAGGAAACATCTCAGCCGTGGTAACCGCGCCCATTAACAAAGAATCATTGAACGCCGCCGGCATCCATTTCCCCGGCCATACAGAGATTCTGGCAGCTCTGACAAAAGCCAGACGCACTTGCATGATGATGGCATCAGAACAAATTATCGTGAGCCTGGCAACCATACACGTGCCATATACACAGGTCCCGGAAATACTCTCCAGAAAGACAATTTTCGATGCCATCGAGCTGACCGCCCTTGCCGTGGAGAGCCTGCTCGGAAAAAAACCGCGGATAGCTGTCTGTGCTTTGAACCCGCACGCGGGTGAACACGGGCTGTTTGGCAATGAAGAAAAGAGACTGATAACCCCCGCAATACTCAAGGCCAGAAACAAAGGCATCCTGGCCGAAGGACCGTTCGCCTCTGATACCGCCTTCCTGCCTGAAAAGACAAAAACGTTCGACGCGTATGTCGCAATGTACCACGATCAGGGCCTTATCCCATTCAAAATGAGAGCCTTCGATACCGGTGTAAATATCACGCTCGGCCTGCCTATTGTAAGAACATCTGTCGACCATGGAACCGCTTTCGATATAGCCTGGAAAGGGAAAGCTTCCCCTAATAGCCTTATCCAAAGCGTGTTTTGGGCTCTGCGCCTGATCGGGGAGCGGAACAAGTGTAAGACGCTGGAATAACAGAAGTTATGAAAAACAGGCGTACAGACGAAAACACCCCAATAAACCCGTCTATGCCAAGAAATACGAGTAAATACAAGGATGTAAAAACAGGTCATAAACAGTTATTAACAACTTGTTTACAACCCCTGAAAGCCCAGAAAAAGACCGGAAATAGCCTAATGCCATGCACCCAATAGCCTGCATGTGCCCTGATTCACCCTTTATTCCCCTTTTTCAAGGAAATCCTCGTAATCAGGCGCATCCATAAGATTTTCTATTTCTTCAGGATCAAAATTACGGACTTTAAAAAGCCATCCCTGATCATAAGGATCCTGATTGATAAGCTCCGGCTGGTCCTCCAGTAGATTATTAATCGCCGCAACCTCACCACTGATTGGAGCATAAAAATCACTGGCTGCCTTAACGGACTCTATAACACCACATTCATGCCCTTGATCTATGCTGTCACTTACGGTCGGCAATTCAATAAAAGTAATATCACCAAGCGCGTCCTGCGCGTAATCCGTAATACCGATTATTGCCAGATCATCATCGATTTTCACCCATTCATGAGTTTTGACATATTTTCTATCATCCGGTGTCATAGCATCTCCCCTTCTGTTACGCTGTTCTTATATTCCCGAATTTCCAGAGCCGAATACCCAATTTTAACCAGCGCTTCCGGTTCATGTTCCGGACACGACTCGAAAATTATCATCTTGCCCCATTCAGTACCAGCATGAAAATATCTTGCTGTCATACTGCGGAAAGGTCTAGTATCAGTGGAATTGGAAAAAGTAAAATAAAAAGATTCAAAAAGTAACTTTTTTTCACCCCATGAAAAACGACTTTACAATAGCCAGATTAGGCCCTACCCGCTTAAAATCCCACCTGGAAAGCCATTGTTTTATCAGTAATGACGCTGGTGTGCTGGTAAATGCCTCTGTCCATACGGGGCAATCAAGGACATATTCCGAGATAATGGAGGAAGCCGGCCCCAGAGAAGATTTGTTCTTCCAGCCGGAATCCACGCATGCGGCAATGATCACTTGCGGCGGGCTCTGCCCCGGCCTGAATGACGTTATACGCGCGCTCACTATGGTGCTCTGGTACCGCTATGGAGTTACAAGGATATCCGGATTCCGATACGGATACGAAGGACTTGTTTCTTCTTACGGTCATAAACCTGTTTCACTTACGCCGGATGTTGTAGAAGATATTCATACAGACGGTGGAACAATCCTGGGTTCATCCAGAGGCCCACAACGCGTTGACGATATGATTTCTTTCCTCATTGAACAGAAAATCGATATCCTTTTTACCATCGGCGGAGACGGTACTCAGCGCGGCGCGCTAGCGCTCGCTGAAGAAATTATGAAACAAAAACAGAACATTTCCGTGATAGGCGTTCCGAAGACCATTGATAACGATATCTTGTTTACGGAACGCACGTTCGGTTACGAAACCGCCGTAGCGATGAGTCAGGCGCCTATTACTTGCGCACATATGGAGGCAAAAGGAGTTCATAACGGTATCGGTCTTGTAAAACTTATGGGCCGGGAATCCGGCTTTGTCGCCGCCAGCGCCACCTTGGCGTCAAGCGATGTCAATATGGTCCTGGTGCCGGAAGTACCTTTTTCACTTGAAAAAGTGTTGGCATTCCTTGAAACACGAATCAAAGCAAAAGCCCACGCCGTTATAGTGGTGGCTGAAGGAGCCGGCCAGAATCTCGTGCCAACCGCAGGTACAGACACTTCAGGAAACAAGAAACTGGGCGATATCGGTCCATTCCTGAAGGAAACGATCAGCAAACATTTCGATAAACTGAATATTCCTGTAAATGTCAGATATATCGACCCCTCTTATATCATAAGAAGCGCGCCGGCCACGGCGGATGATTCCGCGTTCTGTTTTCAACTGGCCAGCAACGCCGTACATGCCGCAATGTCCGGCCGAACAGCAATGATCGTAGGCCTCTGGAATGGACATTTCGTCCACATCCCCATGGAACAGGCCGTTAAATCAAGAAAGAAAATAAATCCAAACGGATTACTATGGCAAAGCGTTCTGGATAATACCGGCCAACCTTCAATAATATGACGACTATTCCCAATCTTATCACTTTTACACGCCTTGCCGCTCTTCCAATAATAATTTACTTCTTCCGGACCGGTCGCTATATCACGGCAGCATCCCTGTTCCTCATTGCCATGCTTACGGATTGTATCGACGGATGGCTTGCCCGAAAACTTAACCAGCGTTCCATGCTGGGCCTTTACCTGGATCCGGTTGTAGATAAAATTCTGATTCTCTCAATGTTTTACGAACTTGCCGCCCAAAACATATTGCCCATGCTGATACCACACCTTTTCCTGACGCGCGAACTCCTCCAAAACGCCATTCGATCCTGCTCCGCCGTAAAGGGTGCGGTCATTGGCGCCAACTGGATGGGTAAAGTAAAAGCGGCTCTTCAGACAATATTAATAACCTGCGGAATGATAATGCCTGTAACCGGAAAAATATCAGTCCACGCCGATCCGGCGCTTTTGCAGACAATTTACACGCTTTGCGCATGGCTTATCCTCGGCATTACATGGTGTTTCTTCTGCATGTTCGCCGTTCGAAACCGCGCCACCCTGAGCCTGCCATGCAACAATCATCTGCATATTTCCTGAACGTCTGTGCTGGAGGAAGATAAAGATGATAAAACATGGCACGATTGATGTAAATTGTTGTCATAATGTCGTTTCTCTGCCTGCATTGCTGCACACAGCACTGCAGGCCGCCGTGTCCTCCAGAATGCAACCTTTTGACAAATATGGTAGCCCCCTCGTCTTCGAGGGGATAGCAGATTTGCCAAAACTCTCTTTCTCCTCCGTGCTTCCGTGGTAAGATCTTCTCTTGGAGGCAGGAGAAGACGGGCATTGAAGGGGAAGAACGATATGGGGCTACAAAACGTTGCTTTTACAGCGCGTTATGAGAATGTAGCTCCGAGACTTTTGACAGAACGTGAATACGCAATGAAGGAATAAATGAAAAATACTGAATTCATAACCAACCGTGAACTATATGAACGTGTGATTCTTGAAGCCGTACCTGCCGCGAAAAAGTTCCTGTGGCTGGCAACATCAGATCTCAAGGATCTTCACGTCAAAAAAGGCCGCAGAATGGTTCCCTTTCTCGAAACACTTTCCATGCTCGCCGATCAAAACGTAGCCATAAGATTGATCCATGCCAAGGAACCAGGCCCTGCTTTCCGCAGGGATTTCGACAGGTACCCCAACCTGATACACGGAATAGAGAGAATAATTTGTCCACGTACACACCTGAAATCAGTTGTAGTCGACGGAACTTTCGCTTATACAGGCAGTGCCAACCTGACTGGAGCAGGTATTGGCGCTAAAGGCGTGAACCGGCGAAATTTCGAAGCCGGCATTGTTACAACTGACCCTGAACTTATAGATCAGATCATGACCCAGTTCGACGGTATATGGATGGGCTCACATTGCGGTAAATGCCAGCACAAGAAATACTGCTCTGATTACAAAGAGTTACTGAATTGAAATGTTAGAAAATACCTTCTGTCATATTCCCGGATTCGGCGTCAAAACCGAACAACACCTGTGGCAAGCTGGCTTGCTTTCATGGCGCTCTATCAATGAACATACACTCCCCGTAATATCGGCCGGTAAACGCAGATCCGTACAGAAATACTGCGCTGAGTCAACACGTCATCTTGCCTCTGGAAACGCCCGCTATTTCAACGATCTTCTGCCATCCAACCAGAGCTGGCGCATGTTTCGGGAGTTTTGTCATTCCACTGCGTATATCGATATAGAAACCACCGGCCTGTCCGGCGATACCGACTGCATAACCACCATAGCCCTTTATGACGGTAAATCCATATTTCACTATGTGCATGGACGTAACATGCAGGACTTCGCCAGAGACATTGAAAACTACAAACTTATAGTAACCTATAATGGGAAAACCTTTGACATTCCATTCATCCGTAAACACCTGCGCGCCCCCATGCGTCAGGCTCATATCGATCTTCGCTACGTACTTGCCGCGCAAGGATACACCGGCGGCCTGAAACAATGTGAAAAAGCGTTCGGAATAGAACGGGACACACTTGAAGGGGTGGACGGATTTTTCGCGGTCCTTTTATGGTACGATTTCCTGGAAAACAACAACCCGCACGCGCTTGAAACCCTGCTGGCTTATAACATAACGGATGTTATCAACCTCGCCGTTCTTATGCCGATCATGTATAACGCCAATATCCGGAAAACACCTTTCGCCGCAACTCATATCATGCCCCAGCACAAACCGCCAGGAAATCCATTCAAACCTCACGTCGAAACAATAAACAGACTGCGCCAAAACTGCGGCTGGTAAATCACGCTACCAGCAATAACACAGTTATCACAACCTCGCATCCCGCTACACCAAGAAGAAATAAGGAAAACAAACGCTGCATTGTTTCACGCGAAGTTAAGTAATGACCGTCAACAACTTCCATAAACAAATGTTCGTTATCCGTCTCGAATAGATTCAACTGCTTTAACATTTTCTCATCACCCCCACCAGTTTACCCGCAATAAGTACTTCCCTGTCCGAATTCAAAACAATATCACTGAACTCTGGGTTTTCAGCCTTAAGCACAACCTTGTCATGCCTCCGTTCAAAACGTTTCAGCGTCGCATCATTCTCTATGATCACAGCCGCAATCTCACCATTGTTCACAGATGCCTGTTTATGGATAATGGCAATATCACCATCGAGAATACCAGCGTTCTTCATGCTCTCACCTTTAACACGTAAAGAGAAAAGATCATCACCCTTGAACAAACCACGATCCAGAACAATGGATCCTTCAATATTTTCAACAGCCATGATCGGCGCGCCGGCAGCAATTGATCCGACAATAGGAACTTCCCGGGATCGCGCGTCACGTTTTACATCAGATTTAACAAGCACCTCTATGGATCGAGCCCGACCCGCTACGCGGCGAATATAACCTTTGCGCTCAATCAACCGCAGGTGCTGACGAACATTATTCGTACTGCAATAACCGAAATGAGCCGCAATCTCACGAATAGTAGGCATGATCCCGAATTCGCCTTGTTGGCGTATAATAAAATCAAGAACTCTGCCCTGTTCTCTGGTCAATTTGATCATGCCGACAATATACTGCTCATTTGAGCAGTATGCAAGATAAATTTTTTATTTTTTCATCAACTCGTGAAAACGCCTTGAAACCGGCCCCGAAAGCATCTCTACTTTTTATTCTTAAGGACTTGACCGTATATGGGTCAGGTTGTTACGCTCCGTCGCTTGATGGGGAATTTTTGACGGTAACTTGCTCAAATTGAAAAGTCACCTCAAAGTATGCCAACAACATCGTTCGTAATCCGGGAGGTTGTTGGCCTATTTGTTTTCATGGACATAAATATTACGAAAGGGAAAAAAGTGAACGTAGCATACACAGACCTTCTGAAAAGTAAAATGGATGAAAAGAATTTTGGCAAACTCGCCGCTCTGGATAACTCTAGATTAATCCGTTTTGTGGCCGATGCCATCGAACTGTGCGAACCTGATACCGTCCACGTGGCCGACGACTCTCAGGAGGCGCTCAATGAAACACGCTCCAGCGCGCTTAAGACAGGAGAAGAATCATCGCTGGCAACACAGGGACATACCTGCCACTTCGACGGCATGAAGGATCAGGGCCGTGATCGGGAAGTAACAAGATATCTTGTGCCGACCGGACAAACATTATCTAAAGCACTGAACCAGATGGAACGGGAAAAAGGACTCACGGAAATACACGGACTCATCAAAGGGTCCATGCGCGGCCGTACAATGGTCGTTCGCTTCCTTACGCTCGGCCCGAATAATTCCATATTCAGCATCCCCTGCGTCGAATGTACCGACTCATGGTACGTATCACACAGCCTTAACCTGCTCTACAGGCTCGGCTATGAACAGTTCAAGCGTGTAGGTAACAGCAAGGATTTCTTTGCTATACTCCATTCGGCCGGGAAACTCGACGACAGGATGGTAAGCGCTGAGTCCGACAAGAAAAGAATATATATAGACCACACAACCGATACCGTCTACAGCGTAAACACTCAATATGCCGGCAATACCGTCGGACTCAAGAAACTGGCCCTGCGTTTGACAATCCAGAAAGCCGATAGAGAAGGCTGGCTCGCCGAACATATGTTCCTCATGGGCGTGAAAGGGCCTAAAGGCCGAAAAACATACATGGCCGGCGCTTTCCCCAGCGCGTGCGGTAAGACGTCAACAGCAATGCTGCCCGGAGAAACCATATTGGGCGACGATATTGCTTACTTCCGCGCAAT
>JAQBFJ010000124.1:0-10741 GCA_032123435.1 Verrucomicrobiota bacterium | reverse complement strand
ATGCCGCCCGAACGCCGTACCAGTTTCGGAGTCAATGTTAATACCGTTCGGCTTTCTGTCGGCATTGAACCGATTGAATACCTTTTAGATGACATAGAACAGGCTTTGGCTGTTATTTGAAGAACCGTTTAAAAAATACATGAATGAAGTAAAAATAACGTTTCAGCCCAGCGGACGAAGTATCTACGTACTGCCAGGTACGGTTCTTATCGAGGCGGCTGGGCGTGCGGGAATTATTCTTAAAACACCATGCGGCGGTAAAGGTACTTGCGGAAAATGCAAAGTCCGTATTGTAAACGCTGAACAGACGGTGCAGGAAAATGCCGAAGATGTTGACAAGGACATGTTGAACAACAACTATCAACTTGCTTGCCAGATGCATGTTGAGAAAACTCTTGTTGTAGAAATTCCTAAAGAATCTTTGTTCGATGCAACGGAACAAATTTTGACTGGCGATACCGGACAGGCAGTACCGTTACGGCCGGTCGTACGAAAACAGTTCTTTGATCTCGGAAAGCCTGCCATGAATGACGCATGTTCAGATGCGGCACGTTTCCAGCGTGCTGTGGGCAATGTCGATATTCCGTTTTCTCTGCTCCAGAAATTGCCGGGGTTCCTGAGAGTAAATAAATGGCAGGGAACAGCAATAGTGATTGGTACTCGTCTGGCAGGACTGGAAGTAGGAGATACTTCTGACTATGCCTACGGTGTAGCAATGGATCTCGGAACCACAACCATTGTTGCAACACTGTTTGATCTAACAACTGGAAACGAACTGGCTCTTGCTTCCACAATGAATCCGCAGGTTGGCTACGGAGATGATGTCATCACGCGTATCTCTAAAATCCGTGAAAATCATGGTGCGCTTGCCGAACTTCAGCAGGTTGCGCTCAAAGCAATTAATGGTTTGATTCAGGAGTTGACTGAACAATCATCTGTTCCTGCTCGACAGATCTACGAAATTGTGCTCGCCGGGAATTCAACAATGCAGCAGATTCTGTGCTGTCTGGATCCGTCCGCGCTGGGAGAAGTGCCTTTCGTTCAGGTTTTTGATTCTTCCCTGTCTGTGTCTGCAACAGCTCTGGGGATATCTGCAAATTCCGGAACCGAACTGTTTGTTTTTCCTCAAATTGGCGGCTTTGTTGGAGGAGACACGGTTGCAGGCGCAATAGCGGCAGGAATGGACAAAATCGAAAAACCAACGCTTCTTGTAGACATCGGCACTAATGGTGAAATCGTTTTGGCGCACGATGGAAAGATTAAAGCAACATCCACAGCCGCTGGTCCTGCTTTTGAAGGGGCACGTATCGTACAAGGAATGCGCGCCACCGCGGGAGCTATTGAAAAGGTTGTTATTCGGGATGACGTACAATTCAATGTTATCGGCAACACAAGACCATCCGGCCTTTGCGGCACCGCATTGATTGATGCCGTTGCGGAATTACTTCGACTTGGCATTATTGATCAAACCGGTCGAATTGCATCAAATCAAGATGCCTCTGTAGAGGTGGCTGAGGCAATTCGACACAGGTTGGTATTGATAAATGGGGAGACAAATTTTCTCCTGGCCCCTGCTCAGGAGACATCTACAGGCGAACCAATTTATCTTTGGCAAAAAGATGTTCGCGAACTTCAGCTTGCTGCCGGAGCTATTCGAGCCGGAATAAATATCCTTTTGCGTCGAGCAGGATTGACACCTGACGACATGCATCAAGTTCTGCTAGCTGGTGCCTTTGGCAATTTTATCCGGCGAAACAATGCGCGTCGCATAGGACTGCTTCCTCAGATCCCGTGTGACCGTATCCGTTTTATCGGAAACGCTTCGTCCCTGGGAGCCAAGCTGGTATTACTTTCCGAGCATGAAAGGGAACGGGCGCAAAAACTACAGAAGATAGCCGAGCATGTAGACTTGTCACTTGACCCGGAATTCCAGACAGAGTTTGGAATGGCAATGATGTTTCCGGAATATGATTTTGACGTCTGTTCAGAATAATGAGGATATAATCCGGACATTAGAACTTGTATGAGTGCAAAACAGACTATAAGGTATGGATACATGAAAAACACTCAGGCATTACTTGGAATGGTGATTTTCGTTTCAGGCATTTTTGTTATACCCGTTATTCATGGCTTGCATCTTGATGCCCGCGACTTATCCAATCCTTTGGAGTCACATAATGAAGAAACATGTACGATATGTAAGGCCATGCATTCGGATTTGATTGCTGGTTGTACGCATATTAGTATCGAAATTCAGCAAACAACCAGCAACATTTATTTTCTGAACAATTCTGTTTCAGACATAATCATTTCTCGTGATCATCCTGCTCGCGCTCCTCCTGTGGCATAATTCTCGTTTTGCTGATGTATCTTCATTTGTTGTTTTTATAACAGGAGTAAATATCATGAAAAAAGTCGGCGGGGTCATTTATCTTTGCCTAACTCCAATTTTTGGATGGTGCGTATTATGTGCGGCCGAAGACATTCAAACAATCCCTGTTCAGACGGATATGAAAGCCGAGGTAATTGTGTCCGGTCACACGTCTACTGAAAAAAATATAGAAGTCGTTAATATAGGCAAACAGATCCCTCGAACTTTCGGCGGGGTGGATCTTGCCAATGTCGATGGGTTTACATGGTATGTCAGCAAGCATTTCGCGTTAAGAACGGATTATCCTGAGGCTGAAGCGACATTTAAGCTTAAACTGTTGGAACTGGCTTATCCGCATTATGTGGAACTTCTGGGCGAACCGATTGATATTCTTCAAAAACGCGTTGCGTGCGTGTTCGGAACGAGCTATCAGGCAACTACCGCTGTCATGATGGCCGATAATTTTGAGCGTGGACCAAATGGCGGCGGTGAAGCCATGTATTATAATAATGTCGCATACTGTTTTCCGGCCAACGCGTATCATAATCGCTACATTCTTCTGCATGAAACCGCGCATGCGTTCCAATTCGCCTCTGCCGGCAAAACGTGCAGTATGCCGTGCTGCTGGTATGTCGAAGGTATTGCGGATGGACTTTCGGACCATCTTTATGAACCTGACAAGAAACGTCTTACTGTCCTTGTGCTTAATACGTGGGGCGGTCATGACTGGCTGAGAGAAGGGTTACAGAGTCACCGGTTGAACCAGTCATGGCCCGGCGGCAGTCGCGGGCAAAACGTACTCGCGATCCAGTTCTTTATGAGCGATCCGATACTGTACAGTAAATTCCACGCATGGCAGGATGAAATGTTTCGAATAGATCCTGAAGGAGAAATGATTTATACGGAATCAGATCGTCTGTTAAATGAAATATTCGGCTCACCTGAGGTTTTAGAACAAAGCTATTTGAAATGGGCATCCGAATTAAAATCCGTGATTCAACGGGTGGAAGGATTCTGGCAACTGGGTGTTACTGATTTTTCAATTGGTGATGTTATATCTGACAGACAAAATAGTGTACTGCTGAATTTACCGCCCGGCAAGCCGTTAGACGAGATTTATCAGGCTGAAAGAATTGGGCTTGAGGCTACACAACTGATAGGACCTGTTAAATGCGGCGTTGATGAACCGGTTGTCGGATGTTTGATTGATTATAACGTTGCGCCAACAGAAAAAAGCAAGGTCGGGCTGGGGTTGGGTGTCATCAACGTTGCTGATATTGATTCGTTCAAAGAGAATATGTTTTATTCCGATCAGGCCTGTAATAAAAAAGGAATTAATGTTTCGGCACACAGATTAGGGCAAGTCGTTAACGGCGGAATGCGATCGGAAGATGTGATCAATGGTGAGTTCATTGGCAGTGGTGTCGATTCGAAAATAGCTTTAGGGTTGGCAGGTTCACCGACGGAGGGGTTGACCGAGAATTTTGTTGTTGAATGGGATGGCTGGCTTCAGATTCCTGAGGATGGCATGTACGTGTTTGCCGCAAACAGTGATGATGGGAGCTGGCTATGGATAGACGATGAACTGATTGTGGAAAATGGCGGTTATCACGGCGCGCTTGATAAAGTGGGCCATTTGAAGCTGAATAAAGGGATTCATGCAATTCGCGCTCGATTCTTTCAGGGAGGAGGCGCGTATTCTGTCGCAATTACTCTTATTGAAGATCAAGAAAAGCCAGGCAGTTTGGACTTGCTTGTCTCCGGCGGCTCTTCATTTGTTATTGAAGGAGAATTGCTTGGTATAAACAGACAGGTACTGCATATACCTGATGATGTGGCTCTTGCTCTGACAACAGGTGTGTGTCGGGCCGGTATAACAGCAGAACTGCTTGATGATGAATTACGTGTAGATTTGCGCGTGGAAAATAAAAAATCATGCAAAAAGCCCGTGCTTAGCGCATCAGTGCCATTAACATCGAATCAGCATAAACGTCTGGTTGACCGGCCGGTTGCTCTGCTTGCCCGTCAGACTGCATGCAGGTTAAACGTGTATCTTGACGAAAGTCAACGTTATCATGATCTATTAAAGCCGGCACCGGCAAATCCTTGGCGCAGTGAATCCTACAATGCCTTGCGGCGCGTGGTAAAGGCATGTTGGCGTTTGGGAAATGACGTTCCATCTTCGCTTGTCAAGATGCGTGATTCACTTAATGACGCGATGTTGGATGAAAAAAACGCTCGGGAAAAGTCATTACCGCGATTTAACAGGAAGTTGCATAAAATTGCCCGTGATGTCATCAGGACCGGCAGTGAAAATGTTGATCTCGCATTGGCGGATCTGGCCGGCCTTACAATGGACTTAACGCATGATTCGAATAAACCTTGTAATGTTGTTGCCGTGATGCGGAATCGCGGAGAAAAACCGGCAGACGGTGTTCTAACGGTTAATGTTGTTTCTTCGAATGGCGTCAGGATAGCCGGTTATACGAATGAATTTACAGTTCGGGCGCAGAACGAAATAAGGGTTGGGCCGGCTCTGTCCCGGCAGGACAATGATGAAGATCACAGAATAGAAACCGTGGTGAGGTTCCGTGAATTTGATAATACCATTGAACTACGGGCAAACACAACGCGTTGGCCTGTCCCGTGGTTGGGCATGGATTTTGATCCGGCATATTCTTTCATCGGCTCGACGGGCGTTACTGGGCGTATAATATTTACCGGACCGATCCAGCAGGCAGCGATAGGAAATGTTACTTTGCGGGTAAAGCAGAAAGATGCCGTGGAACATGACGAAGTGACAAAATCTATTACGGTCAATGCCGGTGAAAAACGAACAATTCCGTTTTTCTTTAAATGGAAAAAGAACAGCACTCCAATTTCCATAGAAGCTGAAGCGCACGTTCTGCATATCAACGAGCAAATTATGCTCAAAGATGTGCTCGAAGTTAATGTCGGCACGGGGACGCAGTAGCTTATTGTTTAATGATTATGCCGATTATTGATATTAAGAAAAGTAAAATGAGATCAATATAATGTTAATTATATGCAAAACGAAATAAAGGACAATCAGATGATAAAACATAAATACAAAACATATATTCGTTCCTTCCTGCTGTTTTTCGTTGCGGTTTCGGTTTATGCAAAAATTCCGCCACCAGCTGAGACACCATGCGAAGTGGTAATGTCCGGCCGGACAATCACCTTGAAAAGCATCACAATTGTGCCTGTCGGCCAGGAAATTCCTGAAACATATTCGCCCTCGGTCAAAAATACAACGGGTATGTCATGGTATGTGTCGCAACACTATGCGCTCAAGACGGACCACGACGAGGGCACGGCGCGCCAGTTCTTGACCTACGCGGAGCTGGCATACCCGTTCCATGTCTGGATAATCGGCCGTCATCCGTCCAACCAGGACCGGCTTCGCATGCCGTTTGTTATGGGCAGTAACCTGAATAAAACACTGGACACCATACAGGGCGACGGCGGGTTCCGGCCAAACAACATTTGCGGCGGCATAACATATTGGGGTATGAACACCGCCTACAATTATCCATCCGGCACCCAGCAATACCATCAACGCGATCTCGTCATTCATGAAAACCTGCATCTCATGCAGATGTGCTGCGGCAGCGCATATACGCCGGTTCGTCTGCTCGAAGGCATAACGCACACGTCATGCAATCATGTCTACGACGAGAAGAAGAGACGGCTTACGCTGGCCGTCTTCGACAAACCGACAGTCAACTATCCCACTACCGATCAACTTCGTCAGATTCGCGGCGAGTACAAGACCTTTCGCGAAGTGTGCCAAGCCGGGTACGGCTACATCACGCTTTACACCAGCTTCATGTGGAGCGATCCGGACCGTCTGATGAAATGGCGGCTGTGGCGCGATGCGATGCAATGGGAAGGCAGGGCCGGCGAGGATATCAAGGTAATGGAGGAGATTTTCGGCAACCTTGACGGCCAGATCGAGCAGGACTGGAAAGCGTGGGTTGACGCGCGTCAAGCAACGTTCCACTACCGCGACTGGGGCTGGGAGCAGAGCGCGGACACGCTGATCGCCTACGGGTGGCCGCAGCATGGCCCGTATTCGCGCACGGATATTCTGCTACCGCCGGGCGAGAAGCCGGAGTATGACCCGTTGAGGATGGATTATCCGTTGCAGCCAATGTCACCGCTGGTCGGGCCCGTGCGGCGCGGGGTCGAAGAGCCGGCGGTGGGCGCGCTGGCCAGCTTTGCACGTTGTCCGGGGCGTGGCTTGGGCGGCATTGGGCTGGGTGTGCAGACCGAACGGCCGACATCGGAGCTCTCGTACATGCCGCTGCTGATCCAGGGTGGCAATGCGTTGGTGATGCAGGGCAGGGATTTGGGCATGCCGGATGAGACCGTGCCGTTCCCCGGCGAGCTCAAACAGGCGATGGCAGCCGGAGGCCACCAGATCGGGCTGACGGCAAAGATAGGGAAAGACGTGCTCGTTGTTACGCTGCGCGCGCAGGATCCGGCGACAAACACACCCGTGGAATTCGTCAAGTCGTGGCCGATAAACGCCGAACAGCGCAAACGTCTGCTCTCCTGTCCCGGCACTATTCTCGCCAAGGATGGCTACCAGGAAATCACACCATACTTTGACGATGCGCGGCGACCGGAGGCGGTGGACTTGTCGATACCTTCGCCGGGCAACCGGTGGCGATTCGAGGGAGATGACGAGACATACAGGCTTTATCGGGCGATGTCGAAGCTGAAGGACGATACGCCCCCATCATTGCGAGAATTGGCTCGGAACATGGTTGATGCAATTGACAAGGACGGAAAAACCCAACGGGCCGCGATAGAACAGTATGCTCAGCGCCTGCCGTGCGTGGTGAAGGACATCCAGGCCGTAAAATCGCCCGTGGCCGACCTCGTGCTCGCGGAGCTGGCCTGCATTTCCATGAAGCTGGCATTCGACAAAGACACGACATTCGACAAGCCCGCGTTGACCGCGACAATCAGCGGGCCGGTCTGCGGCCAGATCACCGGCCTGGTGTCGTTCACGGTCTCGCCCCGGGGCGTCATGGAAGGTGATACCGGCGTTAAATCAGTCAGCGTGACGGCGGGCGAACCGGTCCGGATTGCCTGGACCGGGCGTGCGGTTGCGGACAGCCCGTCTACTTTCACCGTTGACGCAGTGGCCCGCATCAAGTGGCAGGGCTCCACGTTCTCCCTCTCGACAGCGATCTCCGGATGCCCGTCCATTCCCCGCTGGCTTACCGTCGGGCCGTTCGACAACAAGGGCGATGGCACGGTGGACACGGTTCTTCCGCCGGAGACCGAGCCGTTCGATCCCACGAAGAAATATGCCGGCAAGGGCGAAAAAGAAATCGGCTGGGAGAAACGGGAACGGCCCGACGACAGTCCGCTTGCCTCGGAGTTTCTGCTTGATTTCGCCTCGATGTACGGAGGCGAGAATGTCGCCGCGTATGCCATGACGTGGATATGCAGTCCGGTCGAAACCAACGCGATCCTCGCGCTGGGTTCGGACGACGGAGTCGCCGTGTGGCTGAATGAGGAGAAAATACACACGAACATGGTGGCACGTGGCTACTCGTCGAAACAGGATCGTATACCTATCCATCTCAAAGCGGGCAGGAATAAACTGCTGGTCAAGGTCGCCCAAGGCATGGGCGGATGGAGTCTTTGTGCACATGTTATGGACAGCAAAGATAGGCCGGCAGACGTGAACCTGTCGGTGAAGGAGTGATTTCATGATAAAAACCGAATCAAAGCGACTTGGTTGTGCCCATTGGAGCGTGACACATAAAAGACTTCACTGAAATGCCTGTGTTATGATTGCACATGCTCTGCATCTGGCGTGGTTGGTTGGCCTTGACTCGTGCAATAAACGGGATAAATGACCAAGGAAAGGGAATGATATGCGCATTGTACAAGAGAAAATGTATAATAAAAACATAAATCCGCGGTCTAATATGATCACGTTTATAGACATTGCCGCGCTGATATGCCTAACTGTTATCTGGAATCCTGTCGTTGCGGCGCCGTGGAAGTTTGTCGTGACGGGCGATGGCCGAGGTTCCTCATCTCTTGACCCGATTAATACAAACATAATGTCAGAAATAGTGAGTGCGATCGTTGCAGAAAGTCCTGATCTACTGCTGTTTCCCGGAGATCTTGTCTATTCCGGCAGTGAGGCCGCATTCCGACAGTGGACGAACGTTCTGGCGCTCGTCTACAACGCGGGAATAGGAGTCTATCCGATAAGGGGAAATCACGACCTGCCGGATGATGCAGGTTGGCTAAATGTGTTCGGGGCGGACATCCCGACAAACGGCCCCGTGGGCGAGGTAGGCTTTACATACTCGTTTATTCATCAGAACGCATTATTTGTCGGCATTGATGAGTATATCACACCACATCGCATCAACCAGTCTTGGCTACTTCAACAGTTCGCTACGAACAGACTGCCCCACGTCTTTATCTTCGGTCATGAGCCCGCCTTCAAGGCGCTCCACGCCGACTGTATGGACGACTACCCGGCGGACAGAGACACGTTCTGGACCAGCCTGACCGACGCTGGTGCGGTGCTGTACTTTGCCGGGCACGATCACTTCTATGACCATTTAAGGCTTGACGATGGGGACGACAATCCTTCGAACGACCTGCATCAGCTCATAATCGGCACGGCCGGCGGCCCTTTGTACGACTTTACTGGGTCATATGATGGCGACAACGGCCGATGGATGCCTTCCTGTGTTTTTCACGACAAACAGTATGGTTATGTTGTGGTAGAGGTTGATGGGGATAATGTTACATTGACGTGGAAAAGCCGTTCTACGACAAACGTTTTTACCGCCGCGGAGATCTTCACGTATTCTACTGCTCAATTGTCACCAGTTCATTACGTCACACCGTCAGGCAGTAATATCTGGCCATACCTTCGTTGGCAAACTGCGGCAACTGAAATCCAGAATGCAGTGGACGCCGCAAGCGACGGCGACATGGTTGTAGTAAGCAACAGCACATATGTGTTGAGTCGACAAATAGCGATTACCAATAAAGCAATTCTTGTTAGAACCATCAATGGCCCCAAAAGTGTCACCATTGACGGCAACAACGGAACAAGATGTTTATATCTCGCATTCTCCAACGCTGTGGTAGATGGGTTCACGATTACCCGTGGTAACGGAACAGGTGGTGGCGTATTTATTGACGGGCTGGGAGTGATTAGAAACTGCGTACTTACTGACAATTCGGCATTGAATTGTGGTGGAGGAATATGTTGCGACCGCGGTGGGATAGTTCAAAACTGTCTTGTCGTCAGCAATTCTGCCGGTGATTGCGGAGGAGGAATAATGCTTCTGACAAATGGAATAGTCGAAAACTGCACTGTCAGCGCCAACGATGCGGATAACTGTGGCGGGGGCGTGCATTGCATTGGAAGCGGTGAAAGCGGCATATGTGTGTATAACAGCATCCTATACGCCAACTTGGCCGCAACAGGTTCCAATTACTACAACTCGGGTTCCGGAATAGACTGCTCATTCTGTTGTTCCATGCCTTTAATGGCCGGGGTGAGCAACATTGACATCAATCCCATGTTCGTTGATCCCGCTGCCGGCAATTATTGTCTGCAAGAAGGTTCGCCGTGCGTGGACAATGGAACAAACATCGTAGCAATAGGCAAAGATCTGAACGGTGTATCCCGCCCGTTGGACGGTAATGCGGATGGAGAAGCACGATGTGATATGGGTGCATATGAGTTTACGCATACGATGGCCGATACGGATCTCGACGGTATGAGTGACGTTAACGAAGTCACTGCTGGTACTGATCCAATAAATTCTGCAAGTCGTTTCCAGGCAGCCGGAATCTCTGTGGCTTCGACAAACATTACCATCAGGTGGGAAAGCGTGCTTAATAGGCGATATTCAGTGATGACTACCAGCAATCTTGTGTCAGCAGGATGGACTAATGTAACGGATCCTGCGTTCACCAACATCGCGGGAACAGGTCAATCCTTGCATTATACAAATGCTGATTCTGTTTTTGATCGCAACCGTTTCTTTCGCCTTAAAGTATGGGGAGAATGAGGGAGAATATGATTTCCTGTTTACTTTGCTGTGCGGGATATGCCCGTTGTGCATAGCCGCCTTGCGTTGGCCGGACAGCGGATAGGTTCCATGACATCCATCAAAAGGTGCTGTCCTTTCCACCTAACCCGACTTTCGCAGATATGGTGCTCGTGATGCAAGATATTTAGCAAACTCGGCCATTTCACCCTTGAGTCTCCAACACATTTTTCTCCGAACCTTCCTTCCGGGCATAGATGCGAGGAGGAGGCTGCTTGGGCATCGTCCACTTGAT
>JAQBFJ010000123.1:0-6217 GCA_032123435.1 Verrucomicrobiota bacterium | reverse complement strand
GATTCTTATCAATCGCATAAATAACACCATGTGTTCCAACAAGTATTGCCGCTGGAATAGCGTAATTGCCGGTACGCGAACCAAAATCAATCAGTGTATGTCCATTACAAAGACCTATCTTTTTAAGAAACATCTGACCTTCTGAAGCATGCCACTTCTTCATATCCCCGCTTATCGATCCGCGAATATAACTGAATAGTTTTCTAAAACATCTCATGGTTTTAAATTGAGTTCTTTCTCTATCTCTACCCATGCCGCGCGTATGGCTTCCTCAGCATTGCCTTTGCAGTGTTCAATAACGGTTTTTCCTTCCATCAGCGCATCGTTTACACTACGATCAAAAGGAATTCTGGCTATCACCCGCGACTTATGTTGTATTGCCATTTCTTCTATTCTGGAAGCCTGTTCAGTATTGAGATCTGCCTTGTTGATAATCACCAGGGCTGGCACGTCAAAATGTTCCGTTAGCTTGAATACACGTTCCATGTCATGCACGCCGGATACAGTCGGTTCCGTAACAATCACAACCAGATTCGTGCCGGATATGGACGCTATTACAGGACAGCCAGTGCCCGGAGGACCGTCGGCGAGTATAAGCCCTTGACGCAACTCTTTGGCCAGTTCCTGCGCTCGATTCCTCACCTGCGTGACTAAACGGCCTGAATTTTCCTCTGCAATACCAAGTCGTGCATGTACCATGGCCCCTGACTTTGTGTTGGAAATATACCAGCGACCGGAAATATTGTCCTTCATGTTAACGGCGTCAGCAGGACAGACAATCAAGCAGAAACCACATCCTTCACACTTAAAATTATTTACCATATATGTTTTTTCAACTACGTCATTTGCGGGACCATCAAGAGCGATAGCATTATAATGACATACATTAGCACATTTTCCGCAGACCGCGCATTTCGGGGAATCTATAACTGCTTTTTGTCCACCTGTAAAATCCTGTCCTTTTATTATTAATGGTGGCAAAAGAATATGAAGATCCGCTGCATCAACATCATTATCGGCGAGAATCTTGTTTCGCGCCAGCATGGCAAACGAAGCGAGCACCGTTGTCTTGCCTGTACCTCCTTTGCCGCTGATTACCGTAATTTCCTTGAAGGAAGAAGCTTTTCCCATGGAAAGATCTGAAATATTTCCCTCGCTTATATTGAAACCCTCTTCAGTCTGCACATCAGGTACGGATGTGCATTTTAAAGCGCAAATATTATCGTAAATGTCTATGAGTTTGTTTTTCAGCTCTTCATGCCAGTTAACAAGAATATTGCCGGCTGAATACGTCTCCGCGTACTCGCGTCTGAAAGGGATACGTCCAACGATGGGAACGTCGACAGATTCTGCATATTCAGTTATAATTGCATCCTTTCCGTCAGATCGATTGATGAGAATGCCTGTTGGTACCCGCATCTTGAAACAAAGCCCAATTGCCAGCTTGAGATCATTCAATCCGAATGGAGTAGGTTCGGTAACAAGTATGGCAACATCAGCGCCGTCAACAGCCTGAACCACAGAACACGATGTTCCGGGAGAAGCATCAAGTATATTTATGACGTCTGGATCAATGTGTTTCTTGACGCTATTTACGACTTTAGGCGCCAGAGCTTCACCTATGTTCAACAATCCATGCGCGAAAAAGAAAGGTTTGTTGAAGGGAGAAGCCTGGACGGTTCCTATTACACATTCCTGTTCAGTTAGAGCTTTTTCTGGACATACGAACGAACATACACCGCAGGAATGGCATAATTCATTGAAAACAAGAACCTTTTTCTTCACTACGGCAATCGCGTTGTATTTGCAGGCCTCCGCGCATTTTCCGCAACCCGTGCATTTTCCCTTATTCCAGACGGGTCTTAACACTGCAACGGGTTTTTCCTCGGTAAAATCAGGATTAACAAAAAGATGATCGTTCGGTTCCTCAACATCGCAGTCGAGCAGGCGCACGGTCTTCTCACAGTGCGCTAGAGTATATGCCAGGTTCACGGCAAACGTCGTTTTACCTGTTCCGCCTTTTCCGCTTGCTATTGCTATTATCACTATCCATATCCTGCAGTTTTATATCATATTCAGTATATTTGTATTCATACGTTGGCATGGTTCACATCTTTCCTGAAACATTTCCTGTGATAAATGTTGTGATTCCTGTAATCCACATAAAGTTTGCCCTTCTCGAGTAAATAGCCGAGGTATTTTGAAACTTCATTTTTATGCATGCCAAAAGCGTGCTCAATCTGGTCACTTGTGCATGGACGACGTCCAAGCATTGCCAGGATATTATCTTCATTTGCAGAAATGCTTGGTGAAGAAGTTGTACTAAACTCAGCGATTACTTCAGCTTTGGGCTCGAACAGTTTGGCCAGTTTCTCCATATCTTTTTTTGGTGTGGCTAGAGCATATTTTTCCACGGGAGGACGTACAGCTGTGTTGATTTGTACGCGGTCAGGACTGATAGCTTTGACCAGTGATGCAATTCTGGAGACATCGGCAGAAATTGTATTTGTGCCCCATACAAGAAATACTTCTATCCATAACTTGCCTTTGAATTCGTTGCGAAAATTCCACATACCCTCGAGCATTTCCTTTAAATTCAGTTTAGGGCAGGGCCGATTGATATGCTTAAACGAGAACTGGTCCCATGCGCTGAGTGAGAGTTTCACTATATTGGCTTTGGCAAGAGCAGTTCTGACGGATGGTTTGCTCAAAGTTGTACCGTTAGTTAACACGGCAACGGGGATTGTTGTTGCGCTTTGTGCGAATTCAATTATCTTTCCAAATTGAGAGTTCAGAGTTGGTTCCCCGCTTCCTGACAGTGTGATATAGTCCGCCACACCGTCCTTTTCAATCCAATGATCTAATTCCTCAATCACTGCACTGACAGACACATATTCACTGCGTTTAAAAGTCTTGTTGGTCGTGCGCCCCAGTTGGCAAAAAATACAGTCGAAACTGCAGGTTTTAAACGGGACAAGATCAACGCCAAGCGACCGGCCCAAGCGGCGCGAAGGTACAGGCCCGAATAGATGTCTGTAATTCTTCATTTGTTTTGTTTTCTGCCGCTTGGCATTTGTCGAATTCTTGTCATGGCAGCACCACACTGTGGACACTTCATTTGTGTACATGGCATGCCTCTCTGATGCGGCACCATTTTGCTGCAACTTAGGCACACACAGTTTCCGCCTGCACCAAGCCCGACTTGCCCGCCGTAGTATTGGCGAAGGAGAGAGCCTCCCATACGTCTGCGTCCCCGGCCTTGCCCCATTTCGGAACCAGTCAGGCCGCGCCCCGGGCCGGCGCCTTTGTCAGCCAGCCCTGTTCCATTTTTTTTAGGCATGACGCACCTCCATGTCTTTTTGATAATCCATTCTTTTCTCCTGCCTGCCTGTGCCTGCTATTGACCAAGGGATCTTGAGCACATTACTATCAAGCGGGTAACCTATGTCTTCTGCAATTGTCGCGCATTTTACTTTGGTCAAGAACACGATTGTTTTGGCGGTTATCTCGCTCAACGATTCATAGTTTCCTTGGCCTTTCGAAATAATGAGATCGCTGGTCTGAAAAGCATGCCTGAAATTGTCTGAACATCTGTCAAGCAGGATGCCGGGAGCATTGTCGCCGGTATCAATCAAGCGGCACCTGTCCTGAATGCCGGCGGCATGTGCATCCTTTATTGTTGCGTCATTGAGGACGGGGCCGCCGCGAACCGCGTACGTCAACTTGTCCGAGGGTATGAAATCAAGCAACGGCAGGTCGAAGAAACACTCTCCTGCGTTATCGCCAATGTAGAGTATCTGTTTTGCGTTGTTGATGAGGTCATTAAACTCCTTGATGGAGGATCCATGGAGTGGCTGCACCAAAACGTCATGTATAACATCGGTCAGTATCTGCCTGGACAATTCGCGCAGACCATATGCGCCGCAGTCGATAATGTTGCCGGCTATGGCCAACTGTGTTGCGGTCTTCAGCGGGTTAAGGGACCAAGCGGTATGGTTCATCAGCATGGGGAGACATTCGCGACACACAGCATTGGCGGCTTTCTTGATTTCAGCATATGGATCGGTCATGCCTGATTTCGAGCGAACCAAGTCATGAATGTCTATAGCCATTCTGATCGGTGGATACTCGCGGGGAAACGCTGCAATCTTGGATTGAACAGCCAGCAGCACGGCTTCCGTTTGCTTCTTGCCGAGCTTTGACATGGCGCACACATCAGTCGCCTGCCGTTCAAAACACAAAAGACATTGTTCGTAGGTTTTCATGCCATGCTATTTAACAGCCCCGCGACCAAACCAAGAGAGGGACTGTCCGCAGCCGAACCATTGCTGGTCCGGTAGCAGAGCGGCCCCTATCTCCTGGCGTCTTCGGGCCTTTACTTCTTCTTCGCTTCAGTCTCGAGTTCTCCAATGCGCTTTCGGATTCCTTCGAGCGCATTTTCAAGGTGTTCCGACTGTCCCTTGAGAGCATCAAGCTCCTGCTGGGAAGTCGGCGTTACACCACCGTAGGGAACTCCTGTCGTCGCTTCATAGGGCATCGGCAGTGCGCCATAGTCTGCGCCACCATAGCCAACCCCTCCACGGCCTCCCCGAAAGCCCCGTCCAAGACCGCGTCCAAAACCAAGGCCCCGGCCGAAGCCCCAACCGCGTCCCAAACCCGGATTCACGTAACCGGGAACTGAATAGCCGGCACAATAACCTGCTGACCTTCCGGTCATTGGGCCTTGTCCCATTGGACCTGTTCCATTTCCACCTGGCATTTTAATTACCTCCTTCTTGTCCGCCGTAGCCTTGGCATAGGCGGATAATTTTTCGGAACAGCCACGTATTGGCCTTCCATTTATACCAATAAAACCTTCAGCAACTGATTGTTTGTCTTTATCAATTCTAAGCATGCAATATCCCATACCGTGTCCTGTCATTGGACCTTGTTCCATTGGACCTGTTCCATCTCCACCTGGCATTTTTATATTCCTTTGTTTTAAAAATGATTCATCACACACTTCCAAAATGCCCTTCGACATCCGCGTTATCTGTTTTCTTCAGATCGCCCGATAAAAAAGTCTGAATAGATTCTGTTACAGTTCCTGAAGCACCTGAGCATACATCTATATTTCCGGCTTTTAATGTTGCAAATGCTTTTGGCCCGCAATGACCTGTAATCACTGCGTTAGCGCCAAGCTCCACAACCTTCTGGCCGGCCTGAATGCCGGCCCCTTGCGCGGCATTAAGATTCTGCTGGTTGTCATGTGCAGACCATTCTTCAGTTTCCGTATCATACAGAATAAAATAACGTGCCCTTCCGAACCTCTGGTCTACCGGAGATTCCAGAGTTTCACCCAATGATGTAATAGCCAGTTTCATCAGCTTCTCCTCTCGTCTGTTTATTTATAAATTTCTTTGTCGGCCTTTTCTTTTACGGAATCCTTTGCGACAGCCGCCCCGTAATTGTGGCGGCCAAATTTTCGGCACTGTCAATGTTCCATTGTGCCATTGCTTTATAACTTCATTTGTCAAACCCACGGCATTGGGTATCACTTCAATTCCATAACCTTGCAAAGATCCCCATAGAAACCGGTTCACGCCGGAACAGAGCAGAACGTTCACATTGCGCCGCATCAGTTCTTGTCCCCAAGCCAAAACATGCCAATTCTGTGTATCTATTACTTGCTTCTGCTCAATGTCTTTACCTGCTTCCAATATCCAAAGATCAACTCCAGGAAAACATGGAGATATTCGACCATGGCTGACTGTCAAACCGATGTTCATCTACTGATACTACTCGCAGTAATTATGCCAAGTGCTTCGCAAAGCATGTAACACCTTTATCTCCAGTATGTTAGTTCAATGACTGGAGAGGGTGAAAAATCGAAAATGGTGTTGCATATTGCAAGACCTGCAAAAAGTCTTTTGCAATATGCATGACAGTGAGAATTTGTTCAGGATTGTGTAGACAAGATGAAGGCTATTTAATCCTGAACCGCTTCATTTTACGGTAAAGAGTGCTTGGATCTATTCCGAGTTGTTTGGCGGCGGCTGTTCGGTTATTCGCATTGTCAATAAGCGCACCATGGATAGCTTTCCTTTCGAGTTCATCGAAAGAAAGTGGTCCTTTACCGTTTTTTTGACTTATATCAGCAAACTCTTTAGGCAGGTGGTCAAACTTAATAACAGATTCCTTGCAAAGGACAAAAGCATGTTGAAGCATATTTTCCAGT
>JAQBFJ010000122.1:0-5660 GCA_032123435.1 Verrucomicrobiota bacterium | reverse complement strand
ACAAACGGCGGCCCATATTTCTATAAGATCAGCGTCAAGGAGTCACAGTAAGGACAAAATGACAAAAGATCAGAACATAAAAACAAACAGCACGAGCTCATTTGGGGTTCTGCCCGTGTTCGGAGCCTTGATCGTGCTTCTCATTCTTCCTTTTTCCGCAAGTGCTGATGCAATAATCACCCAACATGACTGGGATCCGTTGGGAGACAATTTATGGACCAGCAGATATTCCCAGACCGCCATTGATTATCCGGCCGCGGGCGGGGTAGATGACTCAGGCTGGATGCGTATTACGTTCCCGGAAACCGAAGAACCGGCCGGAGCAGAATGGTGGGACATAATTTCCACACCTGCAGACAATCTTTTCGCGGGGCCATGGGAACCTGACATGTCGCTTTCTTTCGATTTCTGGTCGTCTAATGTCGCGCCGGCAAAGCTGGCGGTACGGTTTTCAGCCACTAATAGTGCTTACATCTGGGGAAATGAAATAACAGTGCCCAGTTCAGTTGGATCATGGTCAACAGTAGGAGTTTCATTTCAGAATTGGGAGGATTGGAAATGGGATTTCCTGCCCGGCCTGAACCAGGACATGTATCTTGATGATCTTGCGGCTATTGACTGGATCGGTGTATATATAAGACGTTTCGGTCAGGATGAAGAAATATACGGTATTGACAATTTTACCCTTATGATTCCGGAACCTGATCAATACGCAATGCTGGCGGCGGCTTTAATAACATCAACTGCTTCATTACGCAGGAAGAGAAAACGACGTTCTTCCGTCTCGTGACCGCCGCGTTGCCCCTTGTCCTCCGTGGTAAACATCTTTCTTACCACCCGCGCTCCCGCGCTGGAGTACCCGAGGACCCGGAGAAGATAAATGCAGAGGTTACATCAAATCCAGCATTGCTTCGCAATCCATGATTTGATGCAACGTTGTTATCAGGGAGAAAATGTCCTTTCCCCACTTGTTCCTTGGATATTCCTTGCCGTGCCAGGGCGTAGCCAAAGGCGAAGACTGGTTAGACATTGGATATTGAATCTCTTTCTCCTCGTCTCCTTCTGGTACAGGTTGTTGATTTAATTTGAGACGTCAGTCCCGAATTAAATCAACTCTCTTCTCTGTATTGCTCCGTGCCTCTGTGTGCTCCGTGGTAAACATCTTCTTTCTCTCATCAGGAAAACTGTTCAGGAAATGTGGAATAAAACTATTGTTTTAGACAGATTTGCTGAACAGTTCTGCTTGCCGCGGCGTAGCTCGCTATTGCGATCGAAGCCGGGTCTTAATCTTAATCTTGTTTATCCTGTCCTTGGACCCGGAGGGTTCTCCGAACCTGAGGGTAATCCTGTCAAAAAGAAGCTCTATTGTCTTACTGGAATAGTTTCTGCAGTGTTTTGAATCCATCCTGCAGGGCTTTCTTCGTTGATTCATCATTTGTTATGCTCTCAATGGCCGACTCCAGATCATTTCCCAATAATCCTAAAACCGTTTTTATCAGCGCTTCCTGTATCGCGAAATCGGGGTTATCTACTGTGCCGCCAAGAGGAATTGAGATTGGAAATTGTTGAGGGAGTTTCATGTCTCCTGCCTGATTAGCCAGCCGTCCAGTGAGTTTTGGATTTGTGAACCATAAAGTTACGGAAGAAGAATCCCTGAGATAGGCATGATCGCGGCATTGAATGTTTAAATTTATATCAATGGAATCACTTTGGATGCCCATTTCTGATGTCAAATTGCCGAGTTCACGCGTGTTAATGTTGGATATACTGCCGGTTATATCGAAACTGAGTTTTTCCGGGTTGGTGACCGGCGATATTTTTGCATTCATGTGAATGACGGAAGATAGCGGGTTGTCTTTTCTGTTGCCATGTATCGTTAATGTGCCCCATTCTTCATTCGGCAGTTCGACAGTTCCTATATTTTCCGCCTGCATTGACAATTCAAAGGCCAGGTTTAATGGTTCTTTCGCCAGTTTGTAGTCAATATATTCCACGAACGTATTGATCTTCATGTTCTTCAGCAGGCAGGAAATGGGTTTTATTTTCGGTGAAACGGTGGGCGCTGGTTTGGAAACAGGAGGCTCTGACGGGACGGCGGGGGGCGAGGAGGGCGGAGCGCTTGTCGCGGCGAGCGTGTCTTTAATCGTCAATGCGTTGATATTATTTTCGGCGTTGCGCACAATGGTGATTATTATATCTTCGGCATATGCCTTGTTAATTTTGACCATTCCTTTCAGGAGCGCGAGAGTGTCAATATCAAATTCAAGGGTTTTCAATGAAAAAATGCTGGGATCCATGAATCCGGCAGGATTCCCGATTTTGATCGAAGATATTCCAATGGATCCACCAATTACGTTTATTGCCGTTTTGCCGACCTCGATATCAACTCCAGCGGCTTTTTCAGCGGCTGGTATTACTGATTGCTGTATTACTTTCGGCAATACATGACTGATGACCATGTTTAGAATCGTAATTATCAATACGATGACTACAATTACCGATATTATTATTTTGTTTCTCAGTTTCATTCTGAATGATCTCACTTGATAGTCAGAACCATTGCTGTTTCAGGGCATGTAAAAGGCGAGTCGTATTTTGCGCAGTTCAAACAGCCGGTATAGATTTTGTGCATAATAGTCTGCTTGGGCACCTCGGCAAATCCGAATTCTTTGAAAAACTCCGGACAGAATGTCATGGCGATAATCAGTGAAGGATGAAACGGTTTTATGATTTCAATGGTCGCGTTTACAAGCGCCCTGCCTATACCTGTTTTGCGGCAATTTGGAGTGACGGCGAGAGATCGTATTTCCATTGCCGGATTTCTTGGCATTCCTATTTCGGGCAATATCTGCCATGAAATGACGCCTGCTATGACCCCGTCCATTTCATAGACAAGGAACCGGTCTATATTCTGAGCTATATCGCTTATTGGGCGCGGGATCAGTTCCTCCGGGTATTGTTTGATAATATCAAATATGGCACCAGTATCCTCAAACTTGGCATTTCGTATGTTTGGATCTGTTTTCATAATTTCAATAGGAGGAGGTTATAGTGTCGATCAAGACAAGGCAACAAAAAACAGGATTGAATTGGTTACATTTTCAAACATTTCAGCTTGCGGGGCTGGAGCAGGTGTGTAACATGGATGAGAAATGGCATGGTTTCTAAGTTATTGATTGAACAAAAGGCAATGCGTGTGCGGCAGTAAACAGTTTTGCAAGCCGACTGAAGCGTAAAGGAGAAAGCATGAATACAAAATCGTATTGGAAGGGCGCTGTTAAAGCTGAACCGGATTTTAATAATCTGCTTAAAGTATTGCGTCTGGAAAGACCGAGTCGGCCCACACTGTTCGAGTTTTTCCTGAATGATGCTTTACATAAGATTCTGGCTCCTGATTTTGCGGGGGCTGTAGACGAGAAGCCGCTTGGCGCTGATATTCTGCGTATTATGGCGTATCGTAATGCCGGTTACGATTATGCGGTAGCCCATGTGCCTGGATTTAATTTTCCGAGGAAAGAACAAGAGCACGCTCAGACAATCTCGCAAAATGAAGGGTTTGTAATTACGGATAGAGAGTCTTTCGATGCTTATGCATGGCCGGATCCTGATAAGGCTGATTATGCTTTTCTGGATAAGTTGGGAGAATTTGTGCCGCGCGGCATGAAGCTTGGAGTGGCTGGTCCATGCGGTGTTCTTGAGAATGTTACTTTTCTTCTGGGCTATGAAAATATGTGCTACATGATTGCCGATGACCCGGTCCTGGCCGGGGATGTGTTTGAAGCTGTTGGTTCACGATTGGTGCTAATGTATCGGAATGCAGTGAAATACAAATCGGTAGGGTTTGTCATTGGTAATGATGATTGGGGATTTAAGAGCCAGACCATGCTTTCGCCTGATAACATGCGCCGTTATGTGTTTCCGTGGCACAAGCAGATTGTTGAGGCCGTTCATGCAGAAGGCAAACCGGCGATTCTTCACTCGTGCGGTAATCTGCATAGCGTTATGGATGATATTACTGAAGATATAAAATATGACGGGAAACATTCGTATGAAGATACGATTCAGCCGGTTGAACAGGCATATGAACAGTATGGAAAGAGAATTGCGATAATGGGCGGGATAGATGTTGATTTCATTTGCCGATCAACACCACAGGCAGTGTACGAAAGATCGAAGGCTTTAATTGAAAAAAACACAAACCGCGGCGGATATGCTCTTGGTAGCGGCAACAGCATTCCGGAATATATTCCTCATGAAGGTTACTTTGCAATGATAAGTGCGGCTGTTGAAGGTAGATAGACATTGGCCGGATTTCGGCAGGAAGATGGTTTATGACTTCGCGGGAAAGATTGCTTAAGTCAATTCATGGTCAAATTCCGGATTGTGTTCCTGTAGCTCCGGATTTCTCTAATATGATCCCTGCACGGCTTACAGGAAAGCCATTTTGGGACATTTACCTGTATAATGATCCTCCGGTCTGGGAAGCATATATCAATTGCGCGAAACATTTTGATATTGATTCGGTCATGGACGGTTATAATCCGCTGGATTTTCATGATGATTCTGCGAGCAAAAACGGGCCCGAATGGCAGGAGTTTATTGTTTTCAGAAATGAAGAAAGGATCGTGACCCAGCTATCGTATAAAGAGAACGGCAAGCGTATATGGCATAATCGCGTGGATGTTTATTATGTGGCTGATCCGCCGACCGGTGGCGTTAAACCTGAAATGATCGGGATTCCGCCTGTCCCCGAGAAGTGGGAACCGGTTGAAGGAGTGAAACAGGTCGACCGTGGGCCAGCAGGTTTTAAAAGAGTTAAAAAGCTTATGGGTGATCAGGGGCTTGTGGGTGCGTGGCTGACAAACTCCTGCGCTTTAGGTGGCGAAGATGCAATTTATGATTATTACGATCATCCGGAAAAACATGAAGAACGGGCGCGGGAACGCGTGGATGCCGTCGAACGCCGATTCAAGCAGATTATGTCTTTGGATGCGGACACAATGCCGGATTTCCTTTGTGTTGGCGGATCCGGAACACTGGTGTTTCAAACTGTTGAAATTTTCAGACAGTTGGCTTTCCCGGCGGTTAAGCGCGGGATAGAATTGGCAACTGCCGCAGGGATCCCAACGCATATTCATAGTTGCGGGCCGGAAAAGGAGTTGGTGAAAATCATGGCAGAGGAGACAAACCTGACTATTATTGATCCGCTTGAAATTCCGCCAATGGGCGATTGTGTTTTGGCGGAATTGAAGAAACTTTATGGGCACAAGATTGTTCTTAAAGGCAATCTTCATACAACAGAGGTCATGCTTAAAGGCAGTGTTAAAAATGTTGTTGAAGCATCTAAGAAAGCGATAGACGATGCTGCTGAAGGTGGAAGATTTATTCTTTCCACCGGCGATCAGTGCGGACGTGATGCGCCGGATGAAAACCTCCGGGCTATGATTGAAACGGCACGAACTTACGGATGTTATTAGAAGGGCAAGAACGGAGATTACGGGCATGGCGCAGGCTTTGCCTGCATCACAAATCACAAATCACAAATCACAGATTACAGATTACAGATTACAGATTACAGATTACAGATTACAGATTACAGATTACAGATTACAGATGACAGATGACAGATGACAGATGACAGATTACAGATGACAGATGAC
>JAQBFJ010000121.1:0-2622 GCA_032123435.1 Verrucomicrobiota bacterium | reverse complement strand
ACGACATATGAAGAAAATAGCGGCTGACGACAAGGTTTTCAGGGATGGCACCAGTCCCATACAGTTAATGCGGGTCGAACAGGTTGAGGAAACGCCTCTTCATTCTCATGATTTTGGCGAACTTGTTGTGATCACCGGCGGCCACGGCATTCATTTCACGCGTCAGCACAACTGGCCGATTTCCACGGGAGATGCTTTCGTCATCAATCGCAAACAGGCCCATGGCTATCGCGACACAAAAAATCTGAATCTGGTAAACCTTCTTTATAAACCGGAACAATTAAATCTTCCCGTGCATGACCTTCAGTCGCTTCCGGGATATCTCGCGCTATTCACGCTCGAACCAGGCTGGCGAACGCGGCATCAATTCAAGAGTCGGCTTACTCTTTCCGCGCATCATTTGACACGTGTGGAAAATTACATAAATGATCTGGAGAACGAATTAAAAGCATGTGTTCCCGGTTTTCGCCCCGCGGCTCATGCCATCTTTATCCAGATCATTGTTTATCTTTCGCGGTGTTACGCGCATGCCGCGGCGCCGACACCTCGTGAACTTTACCGGCTGGCGTCGGCCATCAGTTTCCTGGAAAATAATTATGACAAGAAAATTTATCTGCAAAAGGTGGCAGGCATTGCTCATATGTCGGTGCGAAATTTTCAGCGTGTTTTTTATGATGCAATGGGTGCCACGCCAATAGCGTATCTTATCCGTCAGCGCATTCTTCATGCGGCGGAACTATTGAATCAGAAGAATCTTTCCATAACAGAGATCGGGTTTCAGGTTGGATTTCAGGACAGCAACTATTTTGCGCGTCAGTTCCGCGGGATCATGGGCATGAGTCCACGCGAATACAGAAATAAATTCTAGCCCGGTGCAATGTCCGGGCTGAATATCCTACCGTTTTTGCTCGCTTCGGGGCCTCTTTCAGGCATAACGTTAAAGCCAGCTATATACTTCCGGGACTTGTGCCTTTTTCGGCATTCGCTGGATTCGGTCTGGTGCAGATTTTTCGTCGGCCTGATGCCGAAAAGGAAAAATGAAGAAACATTATTGCTATCTCCTTGCTATAATATCAATCACGCTTCTTATGCTCTTTTTTGTGTATGGTAAGATGGGGCCCGACCTCTCCTCGAAAGCGAGTTGGGATCTTCACAAGTATCGCGCGATATCATCTGCAGCGCCTATGCTGGATGCATCTATCCCGCAACCATTCGCTTTTCGACTGTTAGGGCCGTACCTGTTGGGTTTACTGCCGGGAAATACATGCCAGAATTATTATATAGCAACTCTTGTTATTGCTATGGCATTGGTAATTCTTTTCTATTGTTTTCTATGTAATAACGGTGTCCGTCCGGAAGTTGCAGCAGTGACTGTCCTGCTTTTCAGTTTCAATAAATACTTCTTCGGGTTTCCTGTTGGGGACTATTTCCAAATCAATGACCTTATATCTCTCGTAATGCTTACTGCTCTGTACTGGTGCTTGCTTCGCCGCAAATGGCCTGCGTTTTCTTTGTTCTTTATACTGGGAGTCTCAGCGCGGGAAACGGCACTGCTGATCGTCCCGGTTTCAATCGTTTATTTGTTGGAATCAGGAACGTGGCGTAAGGAATGGAAACCTTTCCTTCTTTCCATCACGCCCGGTATCGCGCTGTTTCTTATTATCCGCAAGTATATTCCCTGTAATGGCGGAAGTGGTCTCTGGCAGGCGTTTCTGCTTAACTACAGCAAGATTTTATCGCCCGGCCGCCTTTATGCACTTTTTATCAATTCCTTTGCGCCTCTTGTTGTTGTGCCCATAATTTTATGCGAGAAAACTATTTCTTTCTTCCGGAAGAGGATACATGGACTGGTGTTTCTTTTCCTCGTGCTTGGAAGCACGCTGTTCGGCAGTAATGATGAGAGACTTATGGCACCCGCCTTTCTAATGTTTTACTTCCTGATTGCCGGTCTTATTCAAGACTGTTGTTTAACTGCGCCCAAACTAATGTGGCTTACTCTCCTGCTCGTGTTCCCAACAAGTTTTGATTATGTGATAGGTATGCATCGTTTGCCGAATATCACCGTGATGTATGCCATCTCTATTATCTCGATGGGTATTATCAGTTGCTTATTCTTCCTTAGAAGGCGTGTTATGATGCGCTTATCCCAAGCGTTGACATAGAAAAAGGAACTTTAGTGTTATGGAAATAATTGCTCCGTTTTTGATTCAAACAGGAATAGTTATATTGCATATAATTCTATGGGTATTATGTATCACGGGAATTATTATGTCTTGTGTCTCTTTCACGGGATTATGGGTCATTTCCATTGCCGCGATTCTCGCAGCCTGGCTCAGTGGCCCTGAGTTTCCCGGCTGGTTGACCGTTCTATTGTTTCTCGTCCTCGCCAGTATGACCGAGATAATCGAGGCTCTGGCAGGTCATTGGGGCGTTACGCGCAGGGGCGGCTCCCGGACAGCAGGTCTGGCGGCTGTTATCGGCGGCCTGCTTGGCATGGTTGCAGGATCATTGATCCCGATTCCCATAATAGGACCACTGCTTGGCATCTGTATCGGTAGTTTCGGTTTTGCTTATCTTGTGGAGCGAAGACGCATGCGCACACATCAGGAAGCCGCGAACATA
>JAQBFJ010000120.1:0-8186 GCA_032123435.1 Verrucomicrobiota bacterium | reverse complement strand
CAGATTACAGATCACAGATTACAGATTACAGATTACAGATTACAGATTACAGATTACAGATGACAGATGACAGATGACAGATTACAGATGACAGATGACAGATGACAGATGACAGATGACAGATTGCAGATTACAGATTACAGATGACAGATTGCAGATGACAGATTGCAGATGACAGATTGCAGATGACAGATTGCAGATTGCAGATTACAGATTACAGATTACAGATTGCAGATGACAGATTACAGATTGCAGATTGCAGATTGCAGATTGCAGATGACAGATTACAGATTGCAGATTGCAGATGGCAGAAAGCTAAAAAAGACAAGGAGAAAAGGAACATGATAAAACTGAAACGGTTGGGTGTGGTTCTGGCTCCAAAGGAAAAGGAATTCAAAACTGTCGCGAAATTTAATGCAGGCATGGTGTTAGACGGCAAAGTTGTTCATATGGTGTATCGGCATGCTGTCTGGACTTCCGGTGGATATCCAAACATAAAATCCAATTATGCGATTGACGACACTCGATACGCGAGGCTGACCCCAACAGGCAAACTGGTCGAAGATACAGGGAGAGTGCTTCTGGCACCGTCGACCTTTTATGATAATGCGGGATGTCAGGACGCCAGAATAATCTTTTTCGAGGGCTGGTACTATCTGATTTACGCCGGATGGGATATTAACAAGCCGATCGATAAAAAGGACCGGGCGCGCGTATGTTTTGCCAGGACAAAGGATTTTGTGAAAGTAGAGAAGCTCGGTTTTATCTCGCATTATACATGGGACAAGGACGCTTATATATTTCCCGAACGCGTGAACGGGAAAATAGCTTTCGTGCACAGGATAATACCGAATATTCAAATTGATTATTTCAGTTCGTTCAAGGACTTGATGGATAAAAAGTTCTGGAAGAAGTACGACAGGAAGAAGGTTAAAGCTTCCACGGTTATGCGGGCTGTTTTTCCATGGGAAGCAGGAAAGATAGGTGGAAGTGTACCGCCGATTAAGACGCGTAAGGGTTGGTTGTTCATTTATCATGCTTCAAAAATGGAAAAAGGGGCAGGGAGTGCGGGGTGTTACCGCGCCGGCGCCGCGCTACTGGATCTGAAGAATCCGTCCAAAGTGATCGCGCGTTTACCTTATCCGATACTTGAACCGGAAACTGATTATGAACGGAAAGGGGATGTTGACACGGTTGTCTTTCCCGTAGGCGGATATGTTTATAAAGGAGATTTATATATTTCCTATGGCGGCGCAGATCGCTGTGTGGCCATAGCGAAAGTCCGTCTTATCGACCTTCTGGCGGAACTAGGCAAGTATCCTTGCTGAATGAGGAGGGGAGGATTTAACAACGGAGGAAAGGGAAGGGTTTTGACAGGATTTACGGGAATGGAAGATTCAAGAAATCAGAGGCAAATTTTATTTGCCCTGATTTCTTGAACCATCTTTTTCTCTATCCTGTCTTATCTTGTATATCCTGTCTGGAAACAGTCTTCTTTTCGGGTCCGGCTTCGTCTAGCATCCTATAAGTGCGGCGCCTATAACACCGGCGGAATCGCCAAGATGATGTTTTACTATCGGGGTTTCGAGGCTGTCGCTGAAGACACGGGTTCGCACCTGTTCCACGCCTTCAACATAAATGGCCTGAAAGTTCGACACGCCGCCGCCGAGCACCACAATATCGGGATCAAGTATATTTATAAGATTTGCCATTGCCCGGCCGAAATGGTTGAAAAATTCCTTCACGAATTTGACGGCCTTTTCTTCTCCGGCAAGATAATCCTTTTCGATATCCTTGAATGAACGGTTTATCCCGGATTCTTTTTCATAACGTTTCTGCAGTCCGCCGCCACTGATGAATGTTTCCACACAGCCGGGCGTACCGCAATAACAGACCGGGCCGTTGGGATCAATTGACATATGTCCCCATTCTCCTGCAATGGCCTGAAGGCCTGTAAGGACTTTTCCATGGTGCACGATTCCGCCGCCACAGCCTGTTCCCATTATTACGCCGAATACCAGGTCTTTTCCCTTTCCGGCGCCCAGCAGTGCTTCAGCCATGGCAAAACAATTGGCATCATTCTGAATTGCTATTGTGCGACCGAGCGTGTTTTCAAGATCGTGTTTAAGCGGTTTGCCGTTCATGCAGACGGTATTTGAATTTTTCAGCAGACCTGTTTTCAGCGAAATAGCGCCTGGTGTTCCGATTCCGAAGGCATGTTGTTTGCCGTCTATATGCGCGACAAGTCGATCATACACTGATTTTATATTAGTGATAATGTGTTCATAACCGTGTTCCTGTTCTGTGGGCATGCGATACCTGAACAATTCAACGCCGACTTTATCGAGGATTATGCCTTCAATCTTGGTTCCGCCAAGGTCAATACCTAATTGATACATGTTTTTTCCTTATTAAATCAAGGGCCTGATTTCTTATGTAAAAGGAGATAAATCCCTTAATTTCCGGACTATTCCAGGCATCTTGTTTATGACGTAGTCGATTTCTTCTTCTGTTGTATAGCGGCTTAGGCTGAATCGTATTGAGCCGTGCGCTGATGTGAAAGGAACACCCATGGCTCGTATTACATGAGATGGTTCCAGTGAGCCTGATGTGCAGGCTGAACCCGAAGATGCTGCTATTCCCAGATCGCTGAGGTGGTAAAGAATGGCTTCTCCTTCAATAAACTGGAAGCTGATATTGGTGGTGTTTGGAACTCGATTCACCTGATCGCCGTTAACGGATGTGCTGGGGCACGAAGAAAGCAGTCCTTTTTCAAGTTTGTCCCGGAGTCTGGCCACGCGTTTCATGTCCTTCAAATGTTCCGCGGCGAGTTCACAGGCTTTGCCCAGTCCTATAATATAGGGAACATTTTCCGTTCCGGCGCGTCTGCTGTTCTCCTGATGGCCGCCCAGCATGAAAGGCCTTACTTTTGTACCTTTCCGTATATACAGGGCGCCGATACCTTTTGGCGCGTGTATTTTGTGCCCTGACAATGTGAGCGTGTCAACAGGTGTTTCCATTACGTCGACGGGTATTTTCCCAACCGCCTGCACCGCGTCCGTGTGCATTACTCCGCCGGCTGACTTTGCCATTTCGGTTATTTCTTTAATAGGGAACATAACCCCGGTCTCATTGTTTGCCCACATCATGGTGACGAAAGCTGGTCCGTCCGATAATGCTTTTTGCAAGCTGTCCATATTTATGCGGCCTGATGAATCAACATCTATTTCCACGAAATCACTGCCTAGATCTTTGAGGTATCGGCACGGTGCCAGCACGGCCGGATGTTCGACACGCGAGGTGATGATTCTTTTAAACCCGTTGATCTCTACGGATCCGCGTATGGCCGTGTTGTCGCTTTCTGTTCCGCAACTTGTGAAAACGATCTCCGACGGATCGGCACCAATAAGAGCGGCAACTTTTTCTCTGGCGCCGGCTATATGTTTCGCCACTTGCCCGCCGAAACGGTGCATACTTGACGGATTACCCCATAGTTCCGTAAAGAAAGGAAGCATGGCGTCCAAGACTTCCGGTGCGACTTGAGTTGTGGCGTTGTTGTCAAGATATACGGTTTTCACTTTTCAGATTCCTCTACCACAATATCTTTGGACACAAATTCATGCAATTTTGCTTCCACAACATCTTTCATTGTGAACGGGGCGACGTTACATTTAGCGCACATGCCGCGGAATGAAATCAGGACACGGTTTCCCTGCACGTCAATAAGTTCAATGTCTCCGCCGTCTTTTTTCAGAACGGGCCTGATTTCCCGTTTGATTGTTTCTTCGATAAGTCGGATTTTTTCCAGTATTGTCATCTTGCGGGGCGATGCGGGTTCTTCGTCCGTCTTCGCATTCTGTATTTCGGTGATAATTCGTTCTATATCTGGTTTGCAGTGTCCGCATCCGCCGCCGGCTTTGCAATAGTTGGTGACTTCTTCAACAGACTTAAGGTTGTTATCGTTGACAACGCGTTTGATTTCTTCTTCCGTAACACCGAAGCATGTGCAAACAACCTTTCCATCCAGTATTTTTTTAGTGTCTTTACCGGTTCTATAATTTTCTATGGCAGTTTCAAGAGCTTCCCGTCCCATTACTGAACAATGCATTTTCTGCTCGGGCAGGCCGCCAAGGTAATCGGCAATATCCTGATTGGTTACGCCGACGGCTTCATCTATTGTCATGCCCTTGATGATTTCCGTAAGGGCGGAAGAGGAAGCTATTGCGCTGGCGCATCCGAATGTCTGGAATTTGACATCGGCAATGCGGCGATTCTTATCCAGTTTGAACGTAAGCTTCAAGGCATCGCCGCAAGCCATTGAGCCCACCTCGCCGGTTCCGTCGGCGTCTTTAATGGTTCCGACATTGCGCGGATTTCTGAAATGATCGAGTACTTTGTCCGTATAATCCCACATACACACGTTCCTTTAACGATCAATACTGCTATATCGTATAATGGCATGGCAAGGATTATTGTTGCTGATGTAAGTGGGCATAAGAGTGGCCATATGGAAAACAATGAGAGTTTTTACAGTTGTTTATTGTTAAATCGCTGAAAGGCCATATTCAGTATTCTGTCAATCAGGTTATTGTATGATATGCCTTTTATTGCTGCTGACTCGGAAAGTTCATCGCCGTATGAGATGTCGGGGTTGGCATTGGCCTCGAGGATTACAATTGTGTTGTCCGGTGTTATGCGCAGGTCTATTCGGCCATAGTCATGGATGCGAAGCGCGCGATATGTTCGTTTACATATACGTGCTACGCGTGTCATTAATGTATTTTCAATTTCTGCGAATTTAAAGCTGATTTTCCATTTTTCCTGGTATTCCCTGTCCCATTTTACGCGATACGTGGCCAATACCGGGCCGTTGTTATTGTCAGCTTCGAATGAGAGTTCACGAGGCGGCAGAACGGTTAGACGCTGATTTCCGATCACGCTTACGTACAATTCCCGGCCTTCGATAAATTCTTCGGCTTTGGCTGGTTGTTTCCAATGTGAATGAACCAGTTCGACGCGTTTACGCAGGCTTTCTTCGTCTCTGACCAATGACGCATTGGAAATTCCTTCTGAAGCATCTTCATAAGATGGTTTTATTACAAAAGGATAGTGCAGTGTTTTTGGTATTTTAATGGTTTTGCCTGGATAAAAAACGGCAAAACCAGGAACCCTGATGCGGTGTCTGCTGAGCAGTTCGCATGATAATCCCTTGTCACGACACAGCATTAATCCTATTGAACCTGATCCGGTAAATGGTATATCCAGCATTTCCAGCAGTCCGGCAATATTGGTGTCAAAACAACGGTTGCACCTGAATTGTTCGGTGAGATTGAATACTATGTCAGGATTCTGTTCTTTGAGGCCTGACACGATATATTCGACATCATCATGCACGCCGAGAACAGCTACTTCATGGCCCAGTTCCCGCAAAGCCATAACAACATGGCTTTCGGCCGTTAATATAGGCTTGTTGAAATCCTTGTCGTCAGCCGGAATTTCGGCTGCATCCATTAGGACGGTTACGTGTTTCTTGTTTTTCACGGTCGTTTATCTTTTTGTGATGGTTGGTCTAAGCAATTCATTGATTACAGCGCTGACAAACGCTGTTATTTCAATTAATGTTTGAGTTTCGGGTTTATCAGTAGATAATCCCAATTCCTTACAGCGGAGGATTAGTTTTCTGATCAATTGATCTATGTCATACTTCCTTTGTCCTGTCCATGCGGTAACGCCATTGACAATATAGCGTCTGTGTTTACGCAGGAATACGGCTGCCGGCATGGTTTCCTTTCTGGTTTCGTGTGTGGGGAACAGGCGCAAGAGGCTTGGGTCGTAGTAACCGGGAAAGTCATCATGCAGATACTTGCGTTTACGTTCATAATATATGGCCAATGTTGATGTCATTCTTGAAGCGGACCATGGTGTTTCGCAGGAAGTTATAATGGGTGTCTGATTGGCGATTTGTTTCATAAGATGGTCTATGTAGCGCAGTTTTTTTATTACGGGCCAATCGGCGTATAATTCCTGCCAGTTGCTGTTGGGTGTCAGCCAGACGGCGAAGGTTTCTGCGAAATCCTCGTCCGGATGTGCTTGCGCATAACTATCTGCCAGATGCACTACATAGCGTTTGGAATAGGGTTGATATGAATATGACGAGGAATAACGGCTACTGAAACAGCCGAAGAGTTTGCGCCATTGTGTTTTTTTAAAAAGATTATAAGCGTAATTCAGCGCGTGTCCGCATTCGTGGCGTAGAAGCTTCATGCACTCATCGGATGTGCCTCCTTCGACTTCAAGCATAAGTTTTTGTTCAATATGTTTTAGCCGTGGATGCGCCAGGCAGAAAGGGATGCCGATCATCGGGACCTTGTCGGGACACAGCCATTCGTCGGCCAGATAGCATGGCGGATGGAATTTAATACCGCACGCGTCCAGTTCGGCATACAGTATCTGTATGAATTCATCCAGAGGTGAATTGTGGATATGCAGGCCGAGATCGCGGACCCTTATAGGGAGTATTTCTTCGTCCGCAAGGTTCTCCCAATCGGCGGGCGAGTGATACGAACGGCGTTTGCCGGATTCTTCTTCTTTTGTCATAGTGTGTAATATACGTATTTGTCTTTATGAGCTCAAGTCCAGTTTATCCCCAATATTGCATTAAAATCCTTCTTTCTTAACCACCCGCGCTCCCGCGCTCGAGTTCCCGAGGACGCGGAGAATATCCTTCTCCGAGCTACGCAGGGCAAGCAAAAACCGGAGGTTACATCAAATCCTGTATTGCGCAGGCAATCCATGATTTGATGCAACATTGTTGTCGGGGAGTGAGAGCTAAGACATCATGAAACGGAAGTATTGACATTACGGGCGTGTTCTGGTAGGTATTCAGCGGTTATGGGACAACAACACAGAATTCAACTGAAAAGACAACGTCGCTTGAGAAGAATTAGACGGCTGAAGGCACGTCGGGCTGGAAAGCTACAGAGCTGATTGAGCAAGGTTGTTCAGGGCGATTTGAGCGTTTCGGCGCAGACGCTGAAAGCCTGTTCTCAGAACAGCCGTACTTTGGAATCGATTATTGAATTCCTCTTCTGTCATGGCAAGGCATTGTTTTATGTCCGGCATGTGTTTTTCACGCAGTTCCGGCATTACGGCATTATTCTCCTGCTTGTTCAATGGGCAAACGGCAGTGCATATATCACAACCGAACAATGATTGACCCATAAGCGGCTGAATATGCGGATGGATTTTTTCTTTATGCTCGATGGTCAGGTATGAAACGCATTTTCTCGCGTCAAGGGTACCATCCTTATTCAATGCCCCGGTGGGGCATGCTTCTATGCAGAGATTGCAATTGCCGCATTGGGACGGAATGGGGTCGGATGGAGCAAGTTCAAGATCCACGAGAAGTATTCCGAGCAGTATGCAGGGGCCGCATGCGGGACTGACTATCTGGCCTTGTTTTCCTCTCCAGCCTATGCCTGCGCGGATGGCCCATTCTCGTTCCAGGATGGGCGCGGAATCGACGCATATGCGAGCGACATTGATTCTGGTTCTGCTCTTGATGAATTCAGAAAGCTGTTTGAGTCTGGATTTAATGGCGATATGATAATCCATGTTCAGTGCGCATGCTGAAAACCCTTTGCCGGGCTGTTTGTTTACAGGATATTGCGCGGCAACAACAATTACAGATCGTGTTCCGGGCGCAAGATCCAGCGGGTTAGCGCGCAGATCCAGATTACGTTTAAGGTAATGCATTTCGGCGGCTTGTCCGCTTGAAACCCATTTACTGAAGACATCAATGGTTTCGGCAGGCCCGGCGCGTGCTATGCCCGCTGAGACGAATCCGAGTTTGACGGCTTCATTTATGATTTGATTTTCCATACACATATAGAGCCATTGTTTTACAACTTCTTGTCCCACACGCATGCGATTCTTCATGAAACATCTAGCGCACATTATTCATGAAGAATCTACTGCGAGCGTGTATCTTACACCACCTCAATGACTTGCCTCGGAACCCGATTTCGACGTGTCTCGACACGCCATCATCCGGATCCCTTCTCCAAGCCCTTGATCTGTCGCAACCTACACACTCTCGTCACGAAACTTCATGAATAATGCACGCTAGGTTAGCCGCGCAGGGCTATTATCTTTTCCGCCACTTGCTCGGGTGTAAGGTTTGTTGT
>JAQBFJ010000119.1:0-13942 GCA_032123435.1 Verrucomicrobiota bacterium | reverse complement strand
TGATGACGCGTTGGGCCGCTATATTGTTTTCTGCAAGAATACCTTTCCGTCAGACACATCTCTTGCCGGCTTGAAAATAGTCCTCGATTGCGCTAATGGCGCAACATATAAGGCCGCACCAATAATCTTCAGTGAACTAGGCGCTGAAATCATTACCATACATAACAAGCCGGATGGAAAGAATATCAACGCCAATTGCGGTTCCCAGTTTACCGACGACTTGATCGCGAAGGTCAAGGAAACAAATTCCCATCTGGGCCTCGCTTTCGACGGGGATGGTGACCGTCTTATCGCGATTGATGAAAAAGGACAAGAACTGACGGGTGACCATATCCTTGTAATATGTTCAAAATTCGCGAAGGAACAGAAGCAGGACATGGGTAATGCCATAGTCATCACGCCAATGAGCAATTTCGGTATGCGCGTGGCACTCCGTGAAATGGGCATCAAATACATTGAAGCCGAAGTTGGCGACAGGAATGTGCTTGAGACCATGCAGAAATCCGGTTGTTTCCTGGGAGGCGAACAGTCGGGCCACTTGATATTCCTGCACCATCACACGACGGGTGATGGTATAATATCAGCACTCCAGCTTCTGGCGGTAATGCAGAAATCCGGAAAGACACTCTCAGAACTGGCTCAAGCAATGAATGTCATGCCTCAGAAACTCGTCAATGTGAAAGTAAGCAGAAAGCCACCCATCAAGGATATCCCGGAACTGTGTGAAGCAATACATCAGGCGGAAACCCAACTCGCCGATAACGGCCGTGTTCTAATACGCTATTCCGGCACAGAACCGCTCTGCCGAATAATGGTTGAAGGCCCTACGGAAGAGATAACCGGCCAACTGACGCAATCACTATCCGATACAGTGACCAGCCTGCTCTCCTGAAGGAAAAAGATTTTACCACGGAGTTCACCCTACTTCGCTCAGGAAGCTACGTAGGGCAGGCGGAGATTCGGAGGAGAAGAAAAGGAGAAGAGAGTTGATTTAATTTAGAAACGAGTGTTTCACAATTAAATCAATACTTTGCATGTTGGAGGAGATGAGATTGTCTCGGACGTTTACTCCCTGGCAACAACGTTGCATCAAATCATGGATTGCGTATGCAATACGGGATTTGATGTAACCTCGGTCTTCTGGTATTCTCCGGGCCCTCGAGGCGGGGACGCCGGGTGGTAAGAAGAAAGATATTTATTACTCCGCCTGTGGCGGAAGATTTCTTGAACAGTTTTCTTGATGGCTAAATAGATATAATACCGGCAATACTACTCATGATGCGTCGTCGGTTTTGCTGTCGGCGCCCGGCACATTTTTCTTCAGTTTCTTTGTGACCTGTTCTATCGCGTCATTCATGGCCGCTCTTGTAGCCTGACCCAACGCGCTTGCCGCGAATTCATTGCCACCCTTGCCAATGCCAAAAAGACTCATCCCACTGCTTGCGCTCATCGTAGTAAATGTGCCGGCACACTTGAACGAACCGGCCCTGCGATTATTTGACCCTTTAATTATCTTGAGATCCATTGCAACCATGCCACTGCGTTTCATTTCTTTCTTCTCAAAAGTCGGATTAGCCGCCGCGACACCGGCTCCACCGTAAACACAAGCGTTATTGTCGGTAAATATTCCGACCAGCGAAGCAATTACTCCCACAAAACCGAACGAGCCGCCCTTTTTCTTTTCCGATAGATCAGCCGTCTCGCTAAATTCAGTCACCGTACCTTTGATAATAAATGGACCCACTTCGCCTTTTTCCAGCTTGCATGAATACGTGCCATCCGCGCCTTTACGAAGCGCTTCTTTTTCGATCAGCACAATATTTCCGCAATTGTCCAAGGCTGTGCCTAATTGGGCTGACATGCCCGCGCCAACCTGTCTGTTCGGACCTTCCCAGGAATGTTCCGCTCCACCTGATGTTGTTCCAGACGCGCCATATTCAAGATCTTCCACATATACAACGTAAATCGGATAATTCTCGTCATAGGGTATTTCCTTTATCTCCACTTCGGCTACTTCAGGCGCACCGGCCCCAGCCTTGGCGTCGCTCCTGTTCAAGGACGGGCCCTGACAACCTGCCGCAAACACAGCACCGACCATTGTAATAACTATAAGCAATTTACTCATGAACTTCATTTTCGGCTCCTTCCTGATGACAAATCAACCATTTGTCATTATCCCGGTTAGTAAACCCTAGCGCACATTATTCATGAATAATGCACGCTAGTATCAACTTCAAAATGTTTCAACACCCGATACTTAATCAAGCTTCTTCAGAAGGAGACAGGCATTATGCCCGCCAAACCCCAATGAATTACTGATACATGCATTTATCTGCTTTTCACGGGTCGTATTGGGCACGTAATCAAGATCACATTCGGGATCAGGTGTAGTATAATTGATCGTAGGCGGCACAACACCGTCTCTAAGCGCCAACGCGCATATGATCAACTCCATACAGCCCGCCGCGCCAAGAGTATGACCTAACATCGATTTCGAAGAACTTACCATGATCTTGCGGGCACGATCTTCGCCAAAAGCAGTCTTAATGGCTCTTGTTTCCATTTTATCGTTCAACTGCGTGCTTGTGCCATGCGCGTTCACATAATCAACTTGATCCGGACCAAGTTGCGCGTCGGCCATTGCCTGCTTCATCGCTTTTGCCGCACCGGCACCATCCTCAGTAGGTGCGGTCATATGAAAGGCATCACACGTCATGCCGAAACCAGCGAGTTCACCATAGATCTTCGCGCCGCGTTTTTTTGCGCGTTCCATCTCTTCAAGAACAATTATTCCGGAACCCTCCGCCATGACAAAACCGTCACGTTCCTTATCAAACGGGCGGCTGGCCTTTTCCGGCTCATCATTTCTGGTGCTTAACGCGCGCAACGCACAGAAGCCGGCTATACCCAACTCGCAAATCGAAGCTTCCGATCCACCGCCCAGCATAACCTCAGCATCACCACGCTCTATAATCCGGACCGCATCACCAATAGAATGCGCAGAACTGGCGCAAGCCGACACGACACAATAGTTTGGTCCCTTCATATTATGTCTTATTGCCACCATGCCGCCGGCCATATTAGAGATCATGGATGGAATCATAAAAGGAGAACATCGATCCGGGCCCTTTTCCATCAAGATTGTATGTTGAGTCTGAAGAAGTTCTAGTCCGCCTATCCCGGAGCCGATAATAACACCTACTCTCTCGGGATCTTCGGCATTCATATCAATGCCTGAGTCTTTCATTGCCAGGTCGCTTGCAGCCATTGCAAATATGGTAAACCTGTCCAGCCGCCGCTGTTCCTTTGCCGGCATAAATGAATCAGGATTGAATTCGGCCACTTCTCCGGCAATCTTTGCCGAATATTTTCCACTCACGTCGAACCGTTCTATTCTTTTTATCCCGGAGCGCCCAGCCTTTATACGATCCCAGAAGACAGGCAGATCACAACCCAGCGGCGAAACGACACCCATCCCTGTTATAACGACTCTCCTCATAACCAATTCCTAACGTCATACCAACGCGAACGACCGAGGCGGTGCCCTTCAGCACTTTCCTCGGTCGACTGCAATCCGTCTCCGATTCTCAGGCACTAAGTCCCTTACTCTTTAAATATTCCATGACAGCGCCGACCGTGATCAGTTTTTCCGCGTCTTCATCTGGAATCTCAGCGCAAAATTCCTCTTCAAAAGCCATTACTAATTCAACAGTATCAAGAGAATCAGCGCCTAAATCTTCTATAAATGAAGCTTCAGGAGTCACCTGTTCCGCGTTTACACCTAACTGTTCAACAATAATTTCCTTCACTTTATCTTCGAGTGCCATTTTTTATCTCCTTATTTTACCCGGCAACACAAGCCATTACATTACCATACCACCACTAACGGTCAAAACATGCCCTGTTATGTAGGAAGACGCATCACCAGCCAGAAACATAACCGCTCTGGCAACATCTTCCGGCACACCCAAACGACCCAAGGGAATGTTTTCCAACATCTTCTTCCGGACGTCCTCCGGCAACACTTCTGTCATCTTTGACTCAATAAACCCCGGCGCAACAGCATTCACTCGCACGTTTCTGCCGGCCAATTCTTTAGCTGTGGATTTAGTTAATGCTATAATCCCAGCCTTAGACGCCGCATAATTACATTGTCCCGCGTTTCCAATCAAGCCAATAATTGATGCAATATTTATTATAACGCCGCTCCTTTGCTTCATCATCGGCTTGGCTACAGCTTTCGAAAACAGAAAAGACCCTTTTAAATTGACGGAAATAACAGAATCCCAGTCTTCTTCAGTCATCCGGACCAATAGCCCATCTTTCGTAATACCGGCATTATTAACCAGAATATCTACCCGTTCAAACGCCTTAATAGCCGCCGAAACAGCATCATTGACCTGCTGACCATTGCTTACATCCACGGCCACCACTTCCACGCGACTTCCCAGCCCGGAAACCGCGGCCGCAGAATCTTTAAGCCAATCAGCCTGCAAATCACATAGAACAAGATTCGCCCCATTACGAGCTAGTTCCTCGGCAATGGCCCGCCCTATCCCACGCGCAGCTCCGGTAACGATCGCTGTCCTGCCATCAAGGATCCCCATACTTTTCAACCTTTCGTCTTTATACATTCCACCGATTTAACCAATGTTTCTGAATCCTGAATATTGCAGATACAGGCGTTCGCGTCAATACGCTTTATCAAGCCGGAAAGCACCTTGCCGGGGCCGCATTCAATATAATCGGTAACACCATCACTCATAAGCCGCTTTACACAACCATGCCATTGCACTGAACATGTCACCTGCCTGACCATAGCCTCACGAATTTCTTCAGCCGAACCGTGTGGAAGTCCTGTTACATTGGCAATTACCGGCACTTGAGGTGGAATTATTTCAATGCCATCAAGAAATTCACGCAAACGCACGGCAGCGGAATTCATTAACGTCGAATGGAACGCGCCGGCAACATTCAAAACAACCACTCGCTTCGCACCAGCTTCCTTGGCCATCAACTCAGCTTTCTGAATGCCGCAACGCTCTCCGGAAAGAACCGTCTGCGCCTCCGAATTAAGATTGGCAATTTCAACTCCTGTAGAATCGCAAATCTCGCGAAGCTTGGTGCCGGAAAGACCTATCACGCTAGCCATGGCGCCATCACGCTCTTCACATGCCTCCTGCATAAAACGTCCTCTAGCCTCAAGAACTCGCAGTGTATCTTCAAATGTCAACGCACCTGCGGCGCAAAGCGCAGTCCATTCACCCAGGCTTAGACCAGCCATCCCGGCAAAATCAATTTCACCGGCTTCTTCACGAAAAGCCTCATAACACGCGGTACTCATCACAAATATTGCCGGCTGACAATTGCTGGATTTTGTCAGCTCTTCCGGAGGCCCTTCAAAACAGATCCTGGACAATTCATAGCCCAGCACCTCATCCGCCTTGTCAAAAAGCGCACGACATCCGGCATGTGTCTCTGCCAGATCCTTTCCCATCCCAACAAACTGTGCGCCCTGTCCCGCGAAAACTAATGCCTTGCGCCCCATTTTGCTTCCTCCAATTCCAGATCAACTCAATTGGGTTTAATTCCGGCCTTTTTCTAAATATGATCAGACCCACTTAACAACAGTGGCACCCCATGTAAAACCGCCGCCGAAAACAATGAACAGCAGAACATCGCCTTTTCGTACTCTGCCATCCTTTACGGCTTCGTCCAGGGCCACCGGTATTGATGCCGCTGACATATTGCCTACCTTATCCAGATTCACAACAAATTTATCCATGGAAATACCAACTTTATCGGCTATTGCCTGTATTATGCGCATATTAGCCTGGTGCGGTATAACCCAGTCAATATCCGTCACATCAAGTCCCGCGCGTTCCACCGCATTTATCCCCGCATCAGCCATACAACGCACAGCATGCTTGAAAACCTGGTTTCCTTCCATCTTCAGACAATACAGTTTTTCATCCAGAACTCTTTTCGAAATCGGTGTGCGACTGCCGCCACCCGGAATACTTAAAAGTGAAGTCAAAGCTCCATCAGATCCAAGCTGGCTCGCCAATATCCCGCCCTCACATTCTTCCCTTGCCTGCACCACCACAGCGCCGGCACCATCACCAAACAGGACGCATGTTCCCCTGTCCTCCCAATCAACAACACAACTCAGCTTTTCCGCTCCTATTACCAGCGCTGTTTTATATATCCCGCTTTCTATCCAGCCGCGCACAATTTCCAACCCATAAACAAAACCTGAACATGCCGCCTCTATATCCAGACAGAACGCGTTTTTGGCGCCGATCATATTCTGGACAAAACACGCGCTGTTCGGCAAAGGCATATCAGGCGTGCAGGTAGCCACTACTATCACATCAACATCCAACGCGGTAATGCCGGCGCTTTCCAATGCGGAAACAGCCGCCGCGGCAGCCATGTCGGACACAGCTTCATGATCACCGGCAAGATGTCTTTCACTGATTCCCGTTCTGGTTTTGATCCACTCATCAGAAGTATCCACCATTTTCTCAAGCTCTTCATTGGTCAGAATACGTTCGGGCAAATAAGCACCAGTGCCTGTGATACAAACCGCCTTCTTTTTCCCTTCCACTCCATTTATCATATCTTTACGTCCGTCTTCTTAATCTTTTCGACAATTATGTCGTTTAAACGATGCCCTATCAGATCACTGGCCACCCGAACCGCGTGAAAAATCGCCCGTGCCGACGACGCGCCGTGAGTAATAACGCACACGCCCTGTACGCCAAGCAGTAACGCCCCGCCATACATCTCCGGATCCATTTTCGTCTTCATCGCCTTTATTGCGCCTGAAAGCAAACCCGCCCCCAACAGCCGCACAGGATTCTTCTTGAATTCTTCCTTCATCCAATAACCGACAGCATGAGCCGTGCTTTCTATCGTTTTAAGCACAATATTACCGACAAACCCATCACAAACCACCACATCAGTCTCACCTTTGAACAAATCATGTCCTTCAACATTACCCCGGAAATTCAATGAAGACTGATCCAGAATCCTGAAGGCCTCTTTGGTAATCTCATTACCCTTAATGTCTTCTCCACCAATACTCAATAGCCCGACAACAGGATTATCCCGTTTCATTACAACGGATGAATAAACACTCCCCATTATCGCTGTTTGCATCAGCAACATCGCACTACTGTCAATATTAGCGCCTGCATCAATTAAAATAAATGGACGCCCGCTCGTCGGCACTACCACGGCAATGCTAGGCCTGAGAACACCTTCCAGTGTCCTCAGCTTCAGAGTGGAAGCCACAACCACCGCCCCAGTATTACCCGCTGAAACTACAGCATCCGCCTCGCCATGTTTTACCAGATCAATTGCGCGCCCTATTGAGGAATCCTTTTTCTTCCTGACAGCCTTCGCAGGCGATTCATCCATATCCACGACTTCAGACGCATGCAGAATTTCCACCTTGTCGGAGCTGCGCCGATACTCATCCATTTCCTTCTTGACCGCATCAGATTGACCAACAAGAAATATCTTTGAAACTGACGGAAGATCCAGTGCTGCATCAATCGCGCCACGCACAATTTCACCCGGCGCGTGGTCTCCCCCCATAGCATCAACGGCTATTCGCATACTTTATTACGCCTCCACAGTAAGAACCTGTCTGCCACGGTAATAACCGCAGGCATGACAGACACGGTGAGACTCCTGTGCGGCCCCGCACTCCGGGCACTTCTTGGAAGCCACCACCTTCACTTTATGTGAACGCTTCCGAGAACGAACCTTACTCTTGGACGATTTTCTTTTCGGTACTGCCATCTTGCCTCCTAACACCACACGCCTTCTTAATAAAAAGCGCAGGCCTCAATTTTCCAGAACATCCAACGCACTCCACCGGCCATCCGGCAAAGATTTACACTTACAATCCCCTGCATTCAAATTCTTTCCACACCTCGAGCAAACACCTTTACAATCAGGCTTGCAAACTGGATAAGCAGAAAAAGCAAGCAGGATAGCTTCCCGAACATCCGCGGTCAAGTCAACAGATTCATTGTTTTCAGTTATTCCGCACACCGTAATGAACTCAGGTTCCACCACTCTGGCCGGAAAAAACTCGGCGCATCTCGAACACATGAATAAAACGTCAATTTCAAGCGTCCCGGAGACTATCATCTCGCCCGACACCGCCTGAATACGCAATTTATAACAAAAGCTCTCACCAATCCTGAAAAAATCTTCATCATCTATATCCAACACAGATGCTGACAGTTCACCGGCAATCACCTTGCCTTCAAACGGTACATCCGCAACTTCAATGAGCATCCCGCTGCCATATGCCTCGCTCATTCCAACTGCCTCCCCCAACTACAACTATGTCCTGAATTTCTTCACCAATTCCCGTACCACAACCGCTGGAACAAAACCAGTTATATCGCCTCCATGCATGGCAATCTCCTTAACAGCGCTGGAACTTATATAACTGTAAATCTCTTTCGGCATCATGAAGAGCGTCTCCACTTCCGGCGCCAGCTTCCTGTTGGTAAGGGCCATCTGGAATTCATACTCCAAATCCGAGCAAGACCTTAAACCGCGAATCAATACCTGTACCCCTCTGGCCCTGGCATAATCCACAAGAAGACGATCAAAACAGACCACCTCAACATTATTTATGCCGGACACAGCTTCCTGTGCCATAGCGGCACGCTCCTCAACACTGAACAGAGTTTTTTTCGAAGAATCAATCGATATAGCCAAGATCAATCGTCGAAAAATGTTACACGCACGATCAATCAAATCCATATGCCCCAGCGTCAACGGATCAAACGTACCTGCATACATCGCTAAATCTTTCATTCTCAACTCCTCATGAAAAAGCACAACCTCGTATCACCATACCGCTTGTCAGCCGTAAGCTTCCAGCCATCGTCCTCGGACAACTCATCGTCACCACCCATTTCCATGACAAATACACCTGACTCAGCAAGCAAGTCTGAACAATACAACATAGCCAGCAGATTCGGCAACCATCCTCTTTTTTCCGTATTTTTCTTATTCCCACCGCCACTCCGAACACTCGCCCGCCCCTCCTTTACGCCGTATGGTGGATCCGCGAAAACAATATCAAAACCTGCTCTTAATGCAGTGCTCTTTAAAAACCGCGTAACGTCAGAACAAATAATACCATTCCCATCGCCGCAAAGTGTTCGGACATTATACTCAAGCGCCTTGAATGCTCTGCGGTCGCGCTCCACCCATGACACATTCTCTGCGCCCCTGCTCCAGGCTTCTATTCCAACACCCCCGGAACCTGCAAACAAGTCAAGAAACCTGCTCCCATCCACCATAGCGCCAAGTATCGAAAAGAGCGCCTGTCTCACCTTATCCTGCGTTGGCCTCACGCCAACGCCAGGAACACGCAATCTGCGACCACACAATGTCCCACCGGTAATTCGCATACTGAAAACTATAGACTAATTGTCCATCACAACGCAAATCCCGATTACCGCATGCAATGATATTACCCTTGCTTTTCAATCAAATATATCTGCTTTCATGGCAATATTCTGAAGGTAAATCTCTTTTTACTTGAAAAATACCGGTTGTTTCAGCGATAATATCTCTTCTTTACAAAACATCCGGAGTCCACCATGGGTTGGTTCAAGAAAACAAAGAAAAACGCAGAGCCTTCTTCTACCTCCAAGAAGGATGACAAATGGATTATATGCTCCTCCTGTAATGCCCATATATTCCGGGAAGAATGGCAGAAAAACATTAACGTATGCCCAAAATGCAACTTCCACGATAAAATAACAGTCGAACAACGCCTTCAACTGACCATAGACGAAGGATCTTTCATGGAGCTCGACTCAGACATAACAGCATCAGATCCACTGGATTTTGTTGACGCAAAAGGACCACATACCGAAAGGATCCGCGAAACCAAAACATCAACAAGTCTGAATGAAGCAGTCGTTACAGGACGCGGCGAAATTAACAAGACAAAAGTCGTTGTGGCCATAATGGATTTCCGGTTCTTCGGAGGAAGCCTGGGCGGCGGCACCGGGGATAAAATATACCTCGCGTCAGACTACGCGCTGAGACATAAATTGCCATACATCGTCTTTTCCGCTTCAGGCGGCGCACGTATGCAGGAAGGCATTATATCTCTTATGCAGATGGCCAAAACATGCGCCGGCATATCCCGGCTCAATAAAGCAGGAATCCCCTATATCTCCGTGCTCACGCACCCAACATACGGAGGTGTCTCAGCAAGTTACGCGATGGTCGGCGATATAAATATCGCCGAACCACGCGCGCTCATAGGTTTCGCGGGCAGAAGAGTAATAGAACAAACCATAAAGCAGAAACTGCCCAATGATTTTCAAACAGCAGAATATCTTCTGGAACACGGATTTATAGACCAGATAGTCGAACGCACCAAAATGAAGACCTTTCTGCACAATGTATTGCAGTATTGGAATGTTAAGTAACCTTGCCATAAATCAGGGAGATTGAGATGAACAGGGAATTCATGGAAATTGATACCAACACAATCACACGGAAAACACGTCTGCGAAACGATTACGGAGACCTTGCCATGCTGGAAAAATCCATTCAAAAACTTGGCGTGCTCTGCCCTTTGATAATCGATTCCGATAACGTGCTCATATCCGGAGAAAGACGACTGCAGGCATGCCGCAACGTCAATATCACCCGCGTCCCGGCGATAAAACTGGATATAAAATTCAACAGTATAACCGCGCTGGATATTCAATCGGATGTCAATATCTGCAGGGAACCTTTCTCCAAAGAGGAACTGGAATCGCATATTGAAATGAAGAAATCCGCCATAACCGCAAAACGCCCTGAACAAACAAACGGCTTCTGGGGCGGGTTGAGAAAAATGTTCAACATCCAAAAGGTAAGATGAATTATCAGCGATCCATTTAAATATACAGCCAAATGAGAAAAAATATGGAATCAGATTTCGAACAATCCATTACCGAAATAGAAGACAAAATCAACGAACTGACCAAGTTGAACAAAGACTCTGACGTTCAGTTCGACACGGAAATAGCAGCCTTGAAAAAAGAACTCAAAATCCGCACCAAAACGGTATATTCCAACTTGACGCCGTGGCAAAACGTCCAAATCGCACGTCACCCTGATCGACCAGTACTGCAGGACTATATCACCGGCATACTGAGCCAGTTCATAGAACTCCATGGCGATCGCTGTTTCGGAGACGACCATGCCATGATAGGCGGATTCGCCACAATTGAAGGTCGCAGAATAATGCTGATAGGCATGGAAAAAGGGAAAAACGTAGAAGAAAAAGTCAAAGCGAACTTCGGCATGGCTAACCCGGAAGGATATCGCAAGGCACTGCGATTAATGCGACTCGCGGAAAAGTACGGACTTCCAATCGTATGTCTCGTCGATACCCCGGCCGCATACCCCGGTAAAGAGGCCGAAGAACGCGGACAAGCAGAAGCCATTGCGCGTAATTTAACCGAAATGGCCTCGATTGAGACCCCTGTAATAGTAGTGGTAACCGGAGAAGGCGGAAGCGGAGGCGCGCTCGGCATCGCTGTAGGCGATGTTGTCATGATGCTGTCCTATTCCATATATTCAGTAATACCGCCGGAAGGATGCGCCGCAATCCTGTGGCGCGATTCTGCCAAGGCCGCAACTGCCGCAGAAGCACTCAAGATCACAGCCGGTTCCCTTTTGAAAATGGGTGTCATTGATGAAATAATTCCAGAACCAATGGGCGGAGCACATAGTGATTATGAAAAGGTTTTTATCGAAGTTAAAAAAGCTATTGTAAAACATATTGACATATTAAAGAACATGCCTGTAAAAAAACTAATAGAAAAACGTCTCGAAAAATATGCAAAAATAGGAAAATACGACGACAGAAAATACAGCAGTCACTGATTCCAAATGCAACTGCTCCAGCAAAAAGGAAAACCATGCCCAGGAAGAATACATCAGAAAAACAGGATCCCGCAGAACACAAGATCAGAAAACGAATCCCTCTGCGCATAACTGATACAACCCTGCGCGACGCCCATCAATCCCTGTGGGCAACCAGAATGCGCACAAGCGATATCCTGGAAATCATCGATACATTGATTCCGCCGGCTATTATTCACTGGAAGTGTGGGGGTGGCGCCACCTTCGACGTCTGCATGCGTTTTCTCCGCGAGAACCCATGGGAACGATTGCGCCAGATTAAAGCCAAAGCAAAGAAAACTCCGCTCCAAATGCTCCTGCGCGGTCAGAACATACTTGGTTACAAACATTATCCCGATGACCTGCTGGATCACTTCGTCGCACTGGCCTGCAAAAACGGCATCGATATCTTCAGAATCTTCGACGCTCTTAACGACACCAGAAACCTGGAACACGCAATAAAGTCGGTTAAAAAACATGGCGGACACGCGCAAGGAACGTTGTCATATACCATAAGCCCCGTACATACAGTAAAAGAATACGTCCGTATCGCCAAAGAACAGGTGCAAATGGGCATTGATTCACTGGTCATAAAAGATATGGCCGGAATCCTCTCCCCAATCTCAGCGGAAAAACTCATCTCAGCCCTGGTAAAGGAAATCGACATCCCGATCCAAATGCATTGCCATACCACCAGCGGAATGGCAACCGCAACATACGTCGAAGGGGTCCGGGCCGGCGCCGGCGCCATCGATTGCGCGATCTCAGTAATGTCGAGCTTCTCATCATTGCCGCCTGTGGAAACAATGCTGTCCATCTTCGATGAGACCTCATATCACGCCAACCTTGATATTGAAGCGCTCAGAAAAATATGCAAGTACTTCACGGCACTCACACCACAACGCCAGCTCAGCCATCACCCTACTAATGTGATTGATCCGGAAATCCTGATACATCATATACCTGGCGGCATGATATCTAACCTGCGCTCACAACTCGAACAACAGGGAGCCCTCGATAAACTAGGAGAAGTCCTCGCAGAACTGCCTAAAACACGTGCCGATCTCGGATACCCACCACTGGTAACCCCTACAAGCCAAATCGTAGGAGTTCAAGCCGTCATGAATATACTCTCAGGCGAACGCTATTCAATGGTGCCGCAGGAAACCAAGAATTACGTCATGGGCCTCTATGGGAAATCTCCGGCGCCTATCAACGAAAAAGTAAAGAAACTTATTCTCGGCGATGAAAAAGTCATAACATGCCGACCCGCCGACCTGCTTGAACCCATATTGCCTAAAGCAACCCACGATATCGACCCAGCCCTTATAAAAGATGAGGAAGATATCATTTCATATTGCCTCTTCCCTGAACAAGCTATCGAATATTTTAAATGGCGTAACACCCCGGAAAAAGAACGGCCGCCAATTCCTGCCGACCTCGAAAAACAATCACTCGCTATATCAAAAACAACAGAACAGACATCCCTCACACCAGAAGATTCTGTTGAGTTGAGCAACTTGCTGGATAAGGTAGCCCAATTAGGGCTCTCCGAATTAATTATCCGTAAAGATAATCTCAATATCCAGCTCAGGCCTTCAAATGCCAATATCAAAAGACAGGAAAGTAAATCATCGGACACAGCCGGATCAGAAACGCAAAAACAACAGAAGCCACCTGCCCCAAAACCAACCACACCGGAAGGCCCGACAATCAACGCTCCGCTTAATGGAACATTCTACTCATCATCTGGACCCGGTACACCCGAATTTGTTCATGAAGGTGACACCGTGAAAACAGGAGATACTGTTTGTATAGTGGAAGCAATGAAATTGTTCAATCAGATCAAGGCGCCATTCGACTGCCAGATAGTAAAATTACTCGTCGAACACGGACAGGCCGTTGAAAAGAATCAGGCGCTGGTATCAATCAAGAATGTCGAGTAAGTAATATAATTACAAACTACTTTAACCACCCGGCTTGCCTCGTC
>JAQBFJ010000118.1:0-4817 GCA_032123435.1 Verrucomicrobiota bacterium | reverse complement strand
GAGATCCAATGCATTTTGCCGCCAGGTCCTGATGCGTAACGGTAAGACGGATTAAACGCATACATGTTTACCAAAGGTTCATGACCTGATGTAATGTGAGATACGCTTACCGGCGACTCAAAAAGACTTCTGGGCGCCAATCGACGCAAACCCATGCCTGTTTTATAGAATTGGCTTTCATTTTCATCTGCATCATTCAGCCAATTTTGGTAATACAATATATCGGCTGTGATGAACCATTCGCCTTTTACGCCTATATCACTGATGCCTACTCCCATAAGAGCGGCGTACCATCCCTTGCTTTCGGTGGGAAGAGATGATTCGTCAACCGTCAGAGTTGTAATGTCAAAGATGGTGGGCGCGATGTCAATTACATCTGATTCCGGTCCGACATTTACGTTGTTATCCTTGAAATAACCAGCGTCAATACGACCGACAATACGCCAGCCGGTTTTCTTCGGCTGTGTTTCCTGAAGGTAAGACTCTATATTGTCCTGTACTTCAGTTGACGGATTTTGCGCCATTACCTTATTGAATTCAGTTTCGGCCAATTCTTTTTCTCCACTGGCAAGATGAGCGCAGGCAAGTTCGACGCGGGCACGCTGGTTTGCGGGATTGGCCTCAAGAACCCGTTCGAAGGATAACCCTGCGCCGGAATAATCTCCAAGTGAATTACAAGTCATACCGTAGGCAAAATTAATATTTTCATTGTCGGGATTTTTTTCAAGAAGCTCATATATAATATCTTTGGCCAGTATGATGTCACCTGTTTCCAGGGCTTTCATTCCTTTTTCAGTCCGTGAATCCAGAAAGTGGTCCGTATATGCGCACGAAGTGTTTTTCAGCAATTCTTCCGCCACATTCCTTGAATTTCTCAATACTGCCACGTGAAGCGGAGTAAGCGTGGTGCTCGTCATCGATTTAATGTCTGAGCCATGAGATATTAACAGCGCGGCGGCTTCACGCGCGTCAATATACGCGGCTAGATGAAGAGGAGTATAACCATTCTCGGTTCTAGCGCTAATGCTGGCTTCATGCTTTATTAACAAATCAATTAAAGCGCCGTTATTCAGACCGACAGCAATATGTAAAGGTGTGGTTTTTCCATCAGATACGGAATTGACAAGATCAGGTCGTGAAGCAAGGATCTGCTCTACGGCTTCTATGTTCTGCGCTCTGACCGCGTCATGAATCTCACCAGCATACATGATGCCTCCAGCGTTAATAAAGAACAGTAAAACAACCACACCCCATGCCGCTATTTGTCGAGACATTTGGCCACCCCGCCCATAAGCATTGATTTTCCGCGCTTTTATACTACATATCATACATGTTCCCTTGGAAATGTCAAGATGTCAGTTGCTCATAACACTTAAATCATATTTTGTTTATTATGATTAAAATAAATTTCTTGAAATATTGAACTCTATATGTTATAAATATCTCCAAGATAGGTGATTTTCGCCATATCAGGCAATGATAATTTGTATCTCGCCCAATATCTTGGCAATAAAAATATAAAGATAACAGGAATAAACAATGAAAAGAACGCAATTGTTTGCATGCGCGGTCTTGTTGGTGTTCGTCGTTTCCGTTCAGGCAGATACAACCATTAACACAATAAATAAATGGGCTTACTGTCCCAGTACCAGCTGGATTAACTGTCGGCCTAATGTCACTAATGGCGCTGTCATTGGACAGTTTGTCTGTTCGGGTTTCTTTTATTGTGCCACGACGGGCTGGATCCATTTGAGCAATGATGATGGCCCGACCAACGGATTCCAATACACCAATCTCGGTGATGATTGGGGTGTTAACCATATAGACGGCAAACTGCGCGGACTTGCATGGGCAGAATCTACCGGTTGGGTTAATTTCGAAGATAGCGGAAACCCCACCGTGGATTTGGAAACAGGCCGTATAACCGGATGTGCGTGGGGCGAAGGTGTTGGCTGGATTAAATTCGACGGATCTCAGGCTTTCCTGGAAACTGATGGAATGCCATCAGGTGACGACAACGATTCCGATAGTATTCCTGATATGTGGGAACTTGAACAAACAGGAGCAACTAATCTGCTTGCCAGTGGAACAAACGACTATGATAAAGATGGCATTACAGACTACGATGAGTACATAGCAGGATCAAATCCAGCGGACAGTAATTCTTATCTTAAAGTTACCGACATCACTCTCACGGGAGGCACCAATATATCTTTAACATGGTCAAGTGCATTAGCTCGCCTTTACAAAATAGAAGAAAACGACGACCTCATGGATACAGACGGCTGGTTGGAGTGCGGATTAGGAACATTATCGCCCGATTCAGATTCCAATACTACTATTGTGCTTGATCTTGGATCGTATACGCAGTTGTTCTACCGAATTAAAGCCTTTATTCCCTTTTCAGAATAACGGTCGCAAAACTGTTGTCGCGATATTAATCAGAGATTCTGAACAGCCTTTAATCCACCGCGCATTACTCCCGCTTTGTAACCGCACTGCACTAGAAGAAAGGCAGCGGTCGAACTTAATCGCCCGTTTTGACAATAACACACGTAGTACGAATTCTTTTCCAGTTCTGAAACCCGATTCCTGAGACTTGCCAGGGGGATTCTAATAGCATTCGGCAAGCCACCGTTTTTTGCTTCTTCAACGGCGCGCACATCGAGCCATTTTGCTCCTTCAGCTATTTTCTGACGTGCTTCAACAGTGGACAGCCATGTGATAACAGGTGCTTTTACGTAATCATTAAATGCATCCTTTGAAAGTCGCATCAGAGTGCCGCCGGAAGTCATTGTCACAGTGGCATTACGTTTGGCATTGGAAATTAAAGCGTCCTCACCAAAGCCTGTTGGTTCAGTCAGTTCGGCCAGAATTTCGAGTTGACCGCTGGTTTTGGATTTCCGGGTAATTTGGGCCGTTCCGGTAACAAGCAGGTAATAATAATCCCCTTCATCACCTTCCTTTATCACAGTTGCGCCTTCAGAAAGTGCTATGGTTTCCATGGCAGTAAACAGTTTTTCCATATATTCAGGTTCAAGATATTCAAATAAATCGGATTGCCTGATCTTATCCAGGAGAACAGATTTATCTACCTGAACAGGTGCTGTCTTTCCACCCTTTATCTTTTGTAGTTTATCAAGCAAGCTGGCAAAAGCCTGTTTTATATCCATAACAGAACCTTTCCTTTCCGGAACAAAATAACGCATCCCGCATCAACACACAGATAATACGCATATTGTTGACGTTTAACACCACCACCCATAAATTGCCAGAAAAAAAACGTGGACATGTTAACTGTCCGGTGCTATTTATTGACATATATATGAGCAGAATGCGTATAGATCACGTTGAAATCCATGAGGCCGACATCTTCGAGGTGCTTCTCGACAGTTTTCCAGACATGGTCCATTCCGTCGATGATGATGGTAATATTATCTATACAAACAAGACGGCTGAAGCCCTGCTTGGTTATACCTGCGAAGAATTGCTGAAAATCAACATTCGCCAGCTTTATGCCGATTCTGTTTTGAAAGATGTGGATACTGGATTTTCCAGCTTGAAAAAAGACGGAGGATGGTCCGGCGAAAGCCTCCTGAAGGCCAAGGATGGAACAATAATTCCCGTTGAAATCCGTTCGTTCAGTATTTACGATGATGATGGTAATTTTGTGCGCACGTTTACAATTGTGCGTGATATCAGGCAGTTGAAAAAGCTTCAGGAAGAATTAGTGCATTCTGGTCGTCTGGCCGCCATTGGCGAATTGGCTTCTGGAGTAGCGCATGATATAAATAACCCTTTAACGGTTATTGTGCTGTCCAATGAAATAGTACTCAGGGAACTTGAACGAATGAAAGTTCCTGACTGCAAGGAACTTCAGCACGTTAAACTGCAATCCGCAAATGTTCAGAAAGCATCCAAGTCAATTGAAAAACTCGCTAGTCATCTCAGAAACTTCTCGAGAGGCATGGTGGAATCGCGTGAAACCGTTGACCTGGCATGCACCATTGAAGATGCTCTGTTCCTTACGAACAGTAAAATACAAAAGAATGGGGTTGAAGTTGTCTGCAATATTGAAAAAGGGAAATATTTTGTCGAATGTTCGCCCAACCAGATTGAACAGGTTTTTGTCAACATGGCTTCTAACGCATCCGACGCAATGGCCGGTTTGCCTGAACGAAAGCTGAAGGTCTCAGTTGCAACAGATAAACTGGAAGATCTCGATTGCTGGCGCTGCGATTTTACGGATACAGGAAGCGGCATACCGGCCGAAATAATCGAAGATATATTTCAGTCTTTCTTTACCACAAAGGAAAAGGGAAAAGGTACGGGACTGGGGCTTTCCATATCACGCGGAATCGTCAGCGAGCATAAGGGTGAAATAAAAGTGACCAGCGAAATGGGTAAGGGTACTACCTTCTCTATTTATCTACCTTGCGCCGTGAATCAGAGTGCATGATACCCCGGCTTCGTCGCAAACTACGCCGCGGCACGCCCGTCGACAAGCTCAGGGCAAGCAGGGGGAGAATATTTTGACAGGATTACAGGATGAACAAGATTAAGATAAGATGGTCCAAGAAATCCGGATAAAAATATCCTGGATTTCATGAACAGTTTTCTTGATGGGGAAGATTGTCATTAAAATAAGCCGATGGTGCGAATGCCGAAGTGTTCAGCTCTTGAACATCAGAGCAGATTGTTAAATATCAATAGAGTTATCAGTCTATTGATATTTCACGGATCCAATCCCTTATTCTATCCCTGTAAATCCTGTTATCCTGTCAAATTACTCTTCTCCGGGTACTCGAGGCGGGGAC
>JAQBFJ010000117.1:0-31090 GCA_032123435.1 Verrucomicrobiota bacterium | reverse complement strand
GGTCTTGACCAGGCGTTTCCCTGTATTGACGTTGGGGTCACAGGGTCAGCCCTTGAATTAAGCATTAACTGTTTCCGGGTCAGGTTTCACTGTTTTTCTGAAATGACGGCGTTAGCCTTCCGGGGACGTGTCCCCTGTTTTGCCATTCCAGAGATCCATCCTGTCCATTTTCTGAAAGAAGAAGGAGTCTTGCTGCATTGCCTGGGGCCAGCCAGCAAAATCATGCTCTTCCCCTGCTTCGTGACCTTCGTGGTGAACATTATTGACTGTTTCCAGACACACCGATGGCAACTCGTGCCGCATCCGCGAAACACTCCGCTCAATACAAAAGGCCGAAGAGATACAGGGGGATTCTGTTGGCGGAACCAACTTCAATGCCATCCGTAGCAACATACGAATCTTTAACGCCCGTGATCTGCGTATCTTTCTTCCCCGGACCTCCTATTTCAAAAATATATCTGTCATTGATCTTGAAATCACCTTTATCGGAAAGAGCTGTCTTGAAACTGTTTTTGAACTGGCTAACAAAAAAGGTCTCCCGCACCGCGCCTCTTTCTGATTCAGACATCATGGAACTGTTGACGGCAAAAAGGAGATTGCTGTTGGCCATAAGTATTTTCGAAGGCTTACGCACAAGCCTGTATCCCCTGCCCTCAGAAGCAATTGAATTTGTCATTCCCGCCCTGTCAAGATACTCAAGGTAATTGTAGACATATTCCTTTGATATTCCCAGCTCCCTGCTCATTTTGTCTATGTTTACAAGAAAAGGAACGGAACCCGCTATGAGCCACAGGATCTTTTTAAGGACCGGGATGTTGGACTGTTTCATGTCGCCCGCTATTGCAATGTCCTCGTATATGACTTTTTCGATGACATTCTGCAGTTTGGAAACATAGGTGGACTCTCCCTCCGCTATGAAAGGATAACTGCCAGACGAGAGGTATTTGTTGAAGTATTTCAATATAGGCACACCCTTTGTAATCTCGCCTGATATTCTTACGTGCTGACGAAGCACTCGGTCAAGCGTCAGAACAGGCAATGATATGTTTTCCTTGAGCTCAAGATATTCCCTGAACGAAAGTTCCTTGAGGCTGTAATAGACAACCCGCCTCGAAAGATCGGATTTTCCACGCTTGAGTTCAAGGGAGGAACTGCCGGAGACCAATACCCGTTTGCCTTTGAAGGTGTCAATTATATTTTTGAGCTCTAGTTCCCATCCCGGGAATTTGTGGATTTCATCAATGATGATCGCCGCGCCGCCTAATTTAAAGTATTCACTGGCGATTTTGAACAGGCCGAAAGCCGATACAGCCACATTGTCGGCGGAAACATAGAGGCATTTTTCAACATCGTTGTATTTCTCAATATAATGCTGCATCAACATAGTGGTCTTCCCTGTCCCGCGGTATCCGGTTATGCAGATATGCGGAGAATCCCAGTCTATGGAATGATGGAGATATCTCCTGAACTTCACAGGGATATTTTCGACGCTTTTCCTGTGCATATAGAATAGTTCATCAAACATAGAATTAGCCTTCCTCTTCCTTCTTTAAATGAATCATAGACAACCACACATTGCCAAAAAACGACATTATCGTCAAGTGAACTTTGCTATAGGCGCTTACAGCCATTCAGCTGTAATCCTCTTAACTTCGTGACCTTCGTGGTGAACATTGTTGACTGTTTCCCGACACACCGATGGCAACTCGTGCCGCATTTTCGTATTAATTTATCAGCAATAAATCAATACTGTTAAACGCACGTAAGAATCGTTTGCACCAACGTGCCTGCCCATCACTCTAAGACTGCGGCTGTTTTCCCTGTGTCACCAAGTGATAAATCCTCAAACCCCGGGATTGTGCTCGGGGGGAGAACCACGGTCACTCTGCTGAAACAAACTCATCATCAATTTGATCCCACGGAACAATTTCTACGCCTTCCCGGGTCATCCGCGTGTTACCGCAATAAATTATGCACTCTCTCCCAAGCGCAAGACTTTTACGCGATACGCGCAGACCCTTGAAAAAATCGGATGAGACCGTCATTGCCGACTTGATTTCCCACGCGCGAAATCGGGTCTCGTTCCCAGCCAGCAAATCAACTTCGTTTCCGTTACTGTCCCGGTAAAACCAAAGTTGTTCGGGCAACCCGGAATGATCATGCTGCTTGTAGGCCTCACTGACAACAAATGTCTCGAACAACGCGCCACGCAACGGATGTCCCGATAAATGCCCGGGCTTGTGAATACCTAGTAGAAAACATGCTAACCCTGTATCCAGGAAATACAGCTTGGGGCTCTTGACCAGCCGCTTTCCCATGTTGCCATGCCACGGGCGCAACAGTTTAACGATCCCACCGGCCTGCAACACGGTTAACCAATTCTTTACAGTGTTATGCGTAATCCCACACTCAGCGCCGATGGACTGCATATTGAGAAGCTGTCCTGTACGTCCGGCGCATAGTCTGATGAAGGTGCCAAATCGGTCTAGATCAGTGATGGCAAGAATCTGACGAACATCCTTCTCTAGATATGTAGACAGGTAAAATGAGTACGCTTCGGTTGGATCCAAACCCTTATCATGAATGCGAGGATAGAACCCCGCATATAACATTTGGTCGACCGAAATATCTTTATTGTCAGGATAAAGCTCGCCGAACGAAAAGGGAAGCAGACGCGCAACAGCGGTTCGACCCGCGAGAGACTGCGAAACCGCCTCCATCATCTCGAATTGGCGTGACCCGGTGAGAATGAACATTCCGGCCTTCTGCGTTTCGTCCGCTATTGTCTGGATATAGGAGACGAGACCGGGGGCGTGCTGAATCTCGTCAATAACTGCACCCCAGGGTACCTGCGCGAGAAACCCGCGTGGGTCTACCCGGGCGAATTCACGATTGTCCAGATCCTCAAGGGAAATGTAAGGCTTATCTTTGAAAAGAGCCTTGCACAAGGTGGTCTTACCTGACTGGCGGGGCCCAGTCAGCGTAATAATCGGATATTGTTCAGACCACTGAAGGAGTTTTTTTTCTAGTCGTCTTTTAATCATGCCGGAAATATATCAAGAATTATGTAATATGTCAATAGGATTATCATATTGCATAATCATGCCAATGTATTATACCTTAATTATTCGGATGTCAACTCAGAATATTACACCTTTATTTCGGTCCGAATATTACACATGCGATGTGTATATTGCAACAATAATTCAATTTCGACTCTCGTCGGTTAAATACGCCGGCGCACATCTGCCGCGTTTCTGACGGGTGCAATATCGGAGGTAGTATCAATAGAGTGTTTTTGGATTCGCATAGTATCCCTTTCATTCGGAAACTTCAACATCGTTATGGTCGATTTCAACCGATACGCCACAGCCGAGAATGTCCACCTGCAGTATGATGGATCCATTGCGCCCCGCCCGCTCAAAACGGCCAACACATCCTGTCATGGGGCCGCCCGTAATCCTGCAAAATTCACCTTGAGCAAGGCAATCAACCGGGGAAACATACAATCCACTGATAAGTCCGCGCCATATATTCCATAATTCCTGGTGCAGTTGCACGGCTTGCGCGCCTTCATGAGGACGAATCACACGCGCTACACTATTCGTTCTGGAGAAATCACTCTTCGTCCACTTGCCCTCAGCGAAAACATATCCTGGGAACAAAGGGAGTTGCGTTGTGCGTCGCTTGCGATGCGATACTGTTGTTTTCTGGTAAATTGGAAGAAAGTTCCGAATACGTGAACCGGTAAGCCAGTCGGCAAATTTTTTCTCCCACCGCGGCCGAGTTCTCACACAAGTCCAGAATACCGGAGGCCCGGATTGAGAACCAAACAGGTCGCTAGGATAAAGAAACGGCTGGTCAAAACGCGACGAAGTGGAGGTAGGGGAAGTTGAAGTCGTTTCTGGAAATAAGGGATGCCTGATAAGTTTTGCCATATTGCTTCTCTATTTTGCGCCGAAACTGGTCATGGTCTGAAGATAGGCGGCTGGATTGCCGATGTCGAAGCGACAGCCTTGTATGACGTAACCAATGAAACCGGATTCACGACGCAGTTTATCCAAACATGACGTTAACTGGAATTCACCACGTTCACGAACGTTGTTGGTAATGTTCTCCTCAAGAAATTCAAAAATTTTCGGATCAAGCACGTATTGACCAAATACCGTAAGGAACATGTTGTCATCCATGCCGTCCATGTGCAAATGCTCGGCCGCGTATTCCGGGTCTGGTTTCTCACTGAACTCGGTTACGGCAAGCAAAGAGCCCGGTTCCTTCCATATGCCTGTGACACATCCGAAGTGTTTTACCTCATCGCCTGAAGTAGCCTTTACACCAACTACACTTTGACCAACACGTTCGTAAGCGTCAAGAAGCTGGCGGGCGCATGATGTCTCCGTATCGGAGGCGTATAAATGATCGCCAAGCAGAAGCAGGAATGGTTCGTTGTTTACCCATTGACGGGCACAGTAGACTGCATGGCCGAAACCGTCCTGCAGGTCCTGGGGGAGGAACGTGAGCTTGTGTCCGATTTCCATGAGATAATCGCAATATTTCTGATCTTCACGCGAAAGTTTGTTGAAATTCTTGATTGGCGGCGGTGTGCAGAATATTTCCTCGAATAATTCTTTGTCCTCACTTTGTACAAGGATGCAGATCTCTTCTATGCCAGCACTTAACGCTTCTTCTATGATGGCGAGTATTGCCGGTTTGGCGCGGCCGGTGCCGTCAATTACCGGGAAGAGCTCCTTCTTGATGGCTTTTGTTGCGGGAAACATTCGCGTGCCGAATCCGGCGGCGGGAATCACTGCCTTGCGTATGCGGCGGCCTGACCGGAGCACAAGTTCAAGACACGACATACCCAGATCTTTTTCGATGATTTCAACCGCCTTGCGCTGACTTTCTTTGTCTTTGGCAAGCATTTGAGCTGTTCCGTCACCTTGTGAGCCTACTCCTTTTCCGCCATATATATATTGCTGAATGGGTTCGTAATTAAGTGTCTTATGTAATACGGGCGCAGTGAGCTGTGATGGACAGGCGGGCTGTAAATGCTTGTCAAACAGGGCTTGCGCTTCGTTCATAAGCTTGCCCAGCGCTTCTGAATCGCCTTTTTTCAGCGCGTTCACGGCTTTATCAACTATTTTCGCGTTGATGGGCCCCAGGTATTCCTGGACATTGCGATGCAGTTCAAGTTCAGGGAAGGGAAAACAACGATTGAGCTGACTCAGGATTTCGCGCGTATTCTTTTCCGCGTGCAGATCTACGATTATAAAATACATATCATTCTGCACGTTGAGTTCGCGGATATCAATCTTGTCACCATCAAAGATCATGAGAATAGGCCTGTTGCCATAAGCACAACCTTGATCCAGCCGCCCGCATCGCGAGGGGGTCGTTATCTCACCTTGATATGCCAGCTCCATTTCGCCTCTGACGGTGAGTTTCAGGTCGTATATACGGTTGAACGCGCGTGCCACCATGACGCATATAGCGGCACTTGATGATAAACCTTTCTTCACGGGAAGATCGGTCATAAAGTTGTCTATTTCCAGACCGCGTACGCGATAGTGTGTGAGTACTTGATGCGCGACACCGGCGGCATAACTGAAGAAATCACCTTTCTGAGCGGCTTCCAGCAGTGTGGCCCGTTCCATGGGGATCTCGACGGGACCTTTTCTGGAACCGTCATTTAATGTCGCGTGCATGATGAGTTTGGAAGGATGCGGGTTTGCCTCGGCATGGATGCCCTGGTCTGTGCCGGTTATGATAGCGTACCCTTTTTCTATGTCCGCGTTAACGCGCCGGTATCCGCCGGACCAGTCGCTGTGTTCACCAAAAATACAGATTCTGCCGGGAACAAATAATTTCATCTTTCTGATGTCTCCTTGCTTAAAGACCTGCTGTTCATTCTAAGAGAAACAATTTAACTTCGTGTTATCTGTAATCCTTCGTCCGAAAGATCTATATCAACAAATCTGGCTCTATTATTGGGCGGCTGAGCAGTGAGTGTCTCCCGGATTTTCAGCGCGGCTTCCTGATCTTTGGCGAAAATCAGCATATAGCCGCCACCACCGGCGCCGAGCAATTTTGATGCCGTGACGTAATCACCGATTTTGTCCAGGATGCTTTGGACAGCTGGCGGATTGGTTCCGCTGTCAAGTTGTTGGTTTAAATTCCAACTGCGCCGAATGGCTTCGCATAATCCATTCCAGTCATTGCGTTGAATCGCGTCCGTCGCATAGAGCGCGTTCAGGCTGATTTCGTTGATTATGCTCAAATGGGAGTTGGAATTCAGGAAAAGGCCTCGCACGATTTCACCGAGAATGTCATGCGCTATTCGTGTTATGCCTGTATAGTAAAGAAGAACCTGGGTGTTTACGTAACGGTCTGAAAAGAAATTACCGGGTAGCCAGCGTATTACCGTTTTCTGTGTAATGCCTGGATCGGTCTCGATAAATTTTAATCCGCCGGTAATGCCGCCAACCTGGTCCTGCCAGCCGCCGCCCGCTGTGAGCATCTGTTCCAGCGCCAGTGTGCGGGTAAATAAATCGGTGGCATCCCAATGCAATCCGGAAATTTCGCCTATGGCGGCAAAAAGCGTTGCCGCAAGAATACTGCTCGTTCCAAGTCCTGATCCCTTGGGAACAGCGGCCAGCATGCAGAGCTCAATGCCTCCGCCAAAATCTTTCTTAAGCTGGTGCTCAAGTGATTTATAACCCCCTTTAGCGTGGAATCGCGGGTCGAATCCAGACAGAGCCAGCGCCGCCCTTGCAATGCCGAACCCACTGCCGAGCTGGCCGACATTGTGCAAGTCTTTGTATGCGCATACGCGATCCTCGGTGCCGAGATCTATACTGCGAATTACAATGTCAGGTTCTTCATGGATGCGTGCGAATACCTGGATCGGCGGCTGACCATTCAGGTTGACGGCAGCGTTCACTACCCGCCCGCCATGTTCGAGACAATAGGGTGGGGTATCCGACCAGCCGCCGGCCAGATCCAGTCGTACCGGCGCTCGGCACCAGACGATCTGATCTTCGAGCACATTTCGTTCCGGCAATGCCGGATCCACTTCCATTTGGTTGATGATAAGACTGCGCAAGCGGTCGAAGGCTTCGGTTTCATATTCGGTGTTGGACTTTCCACGCAATTGATCCACAGCCGCGCGGAACATGCTGTCGTGAACAGAGGCTAGTTCGTCAATAGCTTTTTTGCCTTCATGTACTTCGGGCAGAGCCCACTTTTCCTTGCTGTAAATTTCTGCCGCTGAAGCCAAATCCAGTTTTGAACAGTTATCAAGCCAGAGATTCTTCTGCATTCCGGCAAAAGATGTTGCCATGAGCTTAAGACGCTGTGTCATAATGTCTTGAATGTCGGCTTTCTGAAGAAGTTGGGCGGCTGATAGACGGGCTGAGCTCAGCCATAGCAGGCGCAGATCATCAGCTTGTTCAGGCTCGTCGGCGAAAAGCCATGTAAGGAACCGACAGGTAATATCTTTCAATTCCAGGACTGGAAATAACGGCGCACAGTGTATGTCGATATTCTGTGAAATGCCCGCTTCGGCGAGGGTCAAGCCGCGCGCCTGGCACCATTCTGTTAACGGCCGATTCAAGAAAAAGGTATCCTCACTGTCACAAGCTCCACGGAACGGGTCGTCGAACCCATAGAATCGCACGCATAATCCTTTTGCGTGCTCGTTTCCTTCGATATTGGCGACAGGCGTGAAATCAATGCATGTGGATGGCGGGAGACACAGGGCCCAGTCGTTGTCCGGTATGCCCGTAAGGACATGACGTTCCGTTAGTTTCCAGCCTGAAGTTATGTAAGAATTTTCAATCCATATATGACGATGTTTGTCATTGATATCGCATTTAACTTCGGAATTCTGAATTATCGGCGGAACATGACTTTCCATGGAAGCATGACCGAACGAACGCTGATCCATAGATGGATTCTGCAGTTGGCCGACAGACGCTATTACACTGCGGTTTGTACCGAAATGATAAAAGTGAGCGTTTGGAATCGGTATTACGGCACAACGTAGATTGTTGATCTCGTGATCGCTAACCGATGGTTTAATGCCCAGCGCAGGCCCGAAAGCGGCATACAGGTCATAATTGGAGGGAACGCCGTCCTTAAAGGTTTGATCGGTGTCACGCCAGTCGCATTTCCGCATTAGTACCGATAGAGCACGTTCGCTGAGAAGCCAGACGCCGGTATCCAGGTAGTACGAATGTGTTTTTTTTAATTCCATAATATGATCGGCCGATGGTTTCTGCAGGAAAAAGGAAAGACTGCAGGTGGAATCAGGTATGCATATAAGAACACCATGATGTTCAGCTTCTTCCGGCGGAGCGGTGAGTCCGAATATAAGTACGTCTGCCTGCGGATATTCAGGCAGGCATTGATTGAAACGCAGAAACACATCGCCGCATGAAACCATAACGCGATATTGAGATGGCGCATTCAGGATCAGGCGGTTGTATGTTTGCATTTGCAGATCAAGCAGAGCCTGATCAGGATTCTGGCTGGAGATTCCGCGCATTATGGGGATCGACATCATTGGCTTGCCCTGCGCGGCATAGGCGGGTAACCGCCGGCTTTCTCCACTCCCGTGAATCAGTAATTTGCGCGAAATATTAAGCCAGGAAGAAAAGGAAACACCATTCTCTCCCGTATGCCGCCAGGCTTGTTCCAGGATATAAGCAGTGCCGCCGCCGGATCCCAGTTGTCTGGCAGGTGGATCACTTGCCGCAAAAACATCCTTGTATCTGCTCTGTTCGGCCCGGCGAAACTGTGCCGCGGCGCTTGTCGGCAGAGATAAAAGCCATTGCGTGTGTTGTGAGTTCATAAAAAGAATCTATTTTTTCTGTTAAAACAGTCCACGTTAACTTTTATGGGGCGAATAAGTCAAGATTGTACACGCCATCTGCGATGACCCCAAAGATACTGTTCGGGGTATTTACGAATAATTTCTTCAAGTTCATGATTTATTTTGCCCAGAATAGTCGTAATATCGCTCTCATTATTGCCGGAACGTTTATGTGTTATCGGATCAAGAACAGTCAGTCTGTAGGAGCCGGGCCCTGTACGTATGCAATGAACAAAACATAAAGGAGCACCGGTCGCCAGATGCAGGAGTGCCGCGGTAGGGTAGGTGGACGCCGGTTTCCCAAAAAAATCGATCATTATTCCGCCTTTTCTGGCATGCTGATCGGAGATAATAGCAAGCATGTGCCCGCTTTTGATGACAGATTTGGCGCGGCTCATGGCATTGTCATATTTGGATATAAAGGAGAGCTGTTCGTGCGTTCGCTTTTCATTCATTAGCTTGTCCGCGTAAGGATTGTTTAATCCACGCGCTATCGCGGAGATGGGCTTGAAGTAAGACAGCAGTTGAGCCGCTATTTCCCAACTGCCTATATGTCCTGATATGAGTATTACGCCGCGTTTGGGATCTTTCAGGAGTGCTGTTGTTTCAGGAGAAATTGCCAGTTCGGTTCTTTCCCGCCATGTATTCTCAGTCAGGAATGACGCAGATTTCAGAGTCTCAACAAGCAGAACCGCGAAATGCCTGAAGGATGCCCTGGCGATTCTTGCGGCTTCTTCTTCATTATTCGCGATTCCGCTCTGCCGTATGTTTTTTCGTGCGATGCGGCTCCTGCTTGTGTGGAGGATATACCATAGATCGGCCAGGCGCTCTGCCGTTCGTGTTGCGCTCGCGAGGGACATGAAGTCAAATAAACGCAAAGTGATTTTCAGACACGCGTACTCGATCAAATATCTTATTTTTGTCTTGTGCCGTGCCACTATGTTGCGCCTCTCGCGTATATGTCTGGCCCCGGCTATGTTGCCAGGATGCGTCTTCCTTCGTCGAGGAAGATTCCCTGCAGATTCATTTTGAGAGATTCCGGATTGGTGGCGAACCGCATGCCTTCCTTCTCGGAAATACTTCCATTCTTGATAAAGTGATATATCGATTGGTTGAATGTCTGCATGCCTTCGTCATTCCCCGTTTCAACGGCGGCGCTTAATGTTGAAATCATGTTCTTTTCAAGAAGCTTACGCACGGTGGGAGTATTAATCATAATTTCTACAGCCGGTAAGGCTTCTCCGTGAACATCCGTCATCAGGCGCTGACATATTATAGCGTGCAAGTTAGCCGCAAGCCCGAGCCGGATCTGATCCTGTTCTTCAGCCGGGAAAACATCAAGCATTCTGGGGATTGCAAGATCCGCGGTGCCGGCATGCAGAGTTGACAGTACCAGATGTCCTGTCTCCGAGGCCAATAGTGACGTTTTTATACTTATATCGTCACGCATTTCACCAATAAGAATGACATCGGGATCCTGACGCATAAGATGTTTCAGCGCGCTCGAAAAAGAAAGTGTGTCAAGCCCTACTTCACGCTGAGTTATTACGGACTGATCATCCTCGAACATATATTCAATAGGGTCTTCCACTGTGATTATACGACGCTTAATAGTCCGGTTTATCTCTCCCAGGATCGCCGCCAATGTGGTTGATTTTCCGCTTCCGGTCGTTCCTGACAGCAGGATAATACCGCGTTCAACGTTGGCCAGACTTTTTAAATGAATTGGAATTCGGAGTTGTTCAAAGGTTGGTATTGCGGTTTTAACAAATCTCATCGCGATAGTGGGGACATTCTGGGATGCGTATATATCGACGCGGAACCTGCCGACGCCTTCTTCATGATGAGAAAAATCCGATTCATGTGTTCTTTTGAAAGATTCTTTAAGATGCTCGGGTAGAATGTCATCCGTAATTTCATTCATGTAGTCGGGGGGAATCACATCAAAGCCGCTTTCCGAAAGCTGGCCGTGTATCCGAAAAAAGGGCACTTGATCCGGTTTGATGTGAACATCCGACGCGTCAACTGAAACTGCCTTGGCTAAGAGTTCATGAATTATCGACATTGCTTCCTCCCTTTGCTGAACTTGAGATTTGGTCCATCACTTTGTTCAAAAACTCGTCAGAGTTTCAAACGAATCTAACACAATAATAAAATTAATGCCTCATTTTTTTCAACATTACCATTCCGGTTATCAAAAAGACTATATTTGACAGCCATGCTCCCAGCCATGGGGCTATTACCTGTCTTTTGGCCAGGAAAACCCCGACCTGAATAAAGGCATAAAAGCCAAACAGCAGTATAATTGCCGTAAATACACCGGTAAAAGCCGCTCGTCTTGTGCCGCCCGCGGCACCTGCCGGTATGCCGAACAGACACATTATAAGACACGCCCACGGCATGGCAAAGCGTAAATGAAGGTCCACTTTTTTTTCAGTGACAACCGCCTTTGAAAGATTTTCATGTGTTTTGATATAATTTATCATTTCCAACGCCGACAGAAATTCAGGGTTCTGGATTTTTACCTCATTGACGAATTCGAATGGTGTTTCGGTCAGGAATTCCATTTCTTTTACTATGTTTGAACCTTCCTGCATGTGTTTTTGTCTGCCTACCGGATGATCATAGACATCATATTCCTGTACTTCCGGATCGTAAAACCACCACTGCTTGTCCAGCCATTCCGCTTTTCCGGCAAAAAACTCGCGTAGCCTGGTTCCATCTTCCCGTTCCTCAGTTACTTTCACGTTTATAAATCGATACGGGTGATATAAATCGAACTCTTCAATCAGCCATAATCTGTGCGTCTTGACATTATAATACGCCTGATTGTGGCAGATCTTCTCATTAACTTTCTGGAATTTGTTATTGTCAAAATCCTCGGCCCACATGGTTGTTCTTGGAGAAATGGTTTCCTTAACTACGGCGCTGATCAAGGTGAAGACAAGGCCTACGACCAGAATCGGCAAAACAATCCTGTACAGGTTGATGCCACTTGCCTGCATGGCAGTCAATTCATTGTTTCTGGTCATCTGCCACAGCGTGTAGATCGTTGCCAGCATGAGAGATGCCGGCAAGAGATATTCCATTATGGATATGAAAAAACACAAATAATATTTAACAGCAAGATGCAGAGGTGTTTTGAATTCAATGAATCTGGAAAAATGAGCAAAGAGATCCGAAACGACGAACATCATGGTGAAAGCGGCAATACAGTAGACTAGAGTAATAAGATGTTCTTTAAGGAGATATTTATCCACCAATTTCATAGCGGATCAAAGCATAGCGAATTGATCCTTGAAATCCAATTACAAATTACAGACCGCAAATGGAGGATCAGAGATTGCGGATTGCGTTCCGGATGAAGTCAATGTAGTATTTTCAATTGGTGTTTCATGCCTATTTACGAATACAACTGTAAAAAATGTGGGGATCAATTTGAAGTACTGATCCGCAGTAAATCGGATCAGCCCGTTAAATGTCCGAAATGCGGCGCGTCTGGCCCTGTAAAAATCTTTTCAACATTCGCGGTTGCCTCGCATGGTTCAGTTCCGCATTGCGATAGTTGTCCGTCCGGCGGCGCGGAATGTGCGTCCGGCACATGTTCGCCTGACGCTTGTCCATTTTCATCCTGAGCTGGTTTCGCAAATGGCAGGTTGCAAATTACAGATCACAGATTACAAATCACAGATGAGAGATTGCAGATGAGAGATTGCAGATTGCATAAATTTGTAATTTGTAATCTGTAATCTGTAATTTGTGATCCATGATCTGTGATCAACTCCCTTAAGAAAGGAAGAACATGAAATACGATCGGTTCGAGGACGTTCCTGTGTGGCAAGCCGGAATAGACATGACCGTTAAGGTGTTTTCCGTCACCGCTCATCAGTCGTTTCGTTACAAAGGCGATATCGCCAATCAACTCCAGCGTGCCGCGCTTTCTGTTCCCAATAACATCGCCGAAGGCTTTGAACGCGGCACAATACCCGAATTGATCACGTTCCTTTACTATGCGCGTGGTTCCGTAGGTGAAGTTCGCTCTATCTGCCATGTCATTATGAAAATGAAAGAATTTGAGGGTCATAAATCAAAAATTACAGAGATCATGGATATTGCAGAATCCATAGCGAGGCAGTTAGCAGGCTGGTTGAAAAATCTGAAAGAAACCGATATGCGCGGTCAACGGCATTTTACGGAAAAGGATAAAAAATTAAAGGAACAAAAGGAACGAGCGGACGCGTTTGTCGATAAATTAAAAAAGGAAGCACAGGAACGGATAAAAAACAAAAACAGGCCTGAGTGAAAAAACTGCTGAACCCTCTGCAATATAGCAACTTCGGCTCCATCGTCTCGCTTCCTGGAAAGCACAATACTCTTGCTAATTCTTCATGCGTTTTGTATATCAGAATTCATCTTACATGTGTCCCCGTAGCTCAGTTGGATAGAGCATCGGATTTCTAATCCGAGGGTCGCGGGTTCAAATCCTGCCGGGGATGCCATTTTCCATCGTTGGTTTTGCGGTGTTAATCAGCATTTTTGCCTATATATCATGGGCTTTCCGAGCATGCCTCGTTTTCGGGGCTTACTCTTTCTTGCCTCTCCGTGCTTTTGCAGTTCCCTCCAAATGGAGGCGTGAAGTGGTAGCATAAAGGTAGCAGTCCTTTCTTCGGCTAGGTTAGTGGATCAGAGCACGAATCTCCGACAGGTCAGATTTGCGTCCATGTTACACCAGAAACGGCTTCGGTTTCCGCCAAGGTAGAACAATTATCGGTTACGAGGCACCTAACGGGTTCTATAGCCTTTTAATTAGTGAAGACACCCCACATAAAGGTAGCACCCCCGTCTTGAGGTTTAGGGGTTTAATGTTCTGATGGTCATGCCGTGAATCACGCTTCGGCACGCCAGCGACGATAGCGTGCATTCATCTTGTTCGAATCCTTCATGTTTTGCTTTCGGCAGGCACAAGTTCCAGCACTGCAATCTCAGGAAAACAGTTGAACCGGACCGGATACACAGCCCACCCGATCCCCCTTGATATGAAGACTTTGGTGCCCCTGGGTGATGTCTTCAGGCCACTCGAGTAAGTTTTGTTGCGGACAGGGAGGATCGGCGTCCCAACAAACGGAATATCCACTTGTCCGCCGTGCGTGTGCCCGGAAATCATTAGGTCAACTCGCGAGGAAAAGTCGGTATCGGCCGTGTCCGGGTTATGGGCAAGCACGATCCTGCATTCCGATTCAGGTATGTTCTCCATCAGGTCATCCAGTTTTCGATGATCCTCCCACAAATCGCCTGCTCCGACGAGCCAGAGATAACTGCCATCCCGCTCGAGTCGTGTTGCCTTGTGCCTCAAGTCTTGCCCGGTCTGAGTGAGCCAGTATTGAGAGCGACTTGTATCTGCCCAATGGTCATGGTTCCCAAGAACAGAAAACACGCCAGATGTAGCGTTCAGTTCGGCGATGAGCGGCCAGACGGTGTCGATCTGTTGGGTGGATCGCTTCTCGTGAACGTAGTCGCCAGTGCACAGGATGACATCGCGCGCGAGGCGGTTGGCGCGGGTGATCACGCTTCTGATGAGACGCAGCGGAACCAGTAAACCGTAGTGAAGGTCGGCAAGCTGGACGATCCGGAAACCGGAAAATGACGGCGGTAGGTTAGGCACCGGGATCCGGTACGTGTTTGTGAGCACAATGTAACGCTCGACGAATACGGGATAGCTGGCCACAAGGCCGACAAGCCCGGTGTATCCGGCCAATTTCAGGAATCGTCGTCTCGAGATTGATTTCATTCTTAAATCGAACGCTCGAAAATATCATGCATTTTCTTGTTGGCTTTCCGCTTCTTTCTTCTTTTCTTCTCGACGAAGCAACTTCTTTTTCTCTTTGTCCTTAATCACCATTTCGATTGACCTAACGTTGTCCGGTTGTGTCCTGCAGAATCTCTTGAAGTATATCTCTTCAATAAATTCTGGCAGAGGAGCTTTCCACGGCTCTTGCCGATGATTTGCCAAACTCCCAAATTTCCTCGGGTTCAGTCCGAGTTCTCTTGCCATTTGAACGTGAGCATCCGACAAGTGAAATCGTTTTCGTGCCTCAACCCAGATTGTCAAATCTTTTGCCATTCTTATATCTTTCGTAAGTCAACGATCAAAATCATGGTTTTTCGCGGCTACGCGGAAATACCATACATTTTCTTGTTCGGTTTCTTAGGTTTCTTTTATGAGACCCAACGTTTTTTCTTCCTTTAAATCAAGCAGTTCTTGTTCGATAGTTTTTCGCCATGACTTAGGCATAGCCTGAAAAACGTCCCGAACTGTTTCAGTCTCGGCAGATTCATTCAGCGCCCTTAACAACGCAACGGCTTGTCCTCTATCTTTTTCTGCTTTTTCTTTTTGTTTTCGGCGATGTGCAATGAGTAGTTTATGCAAAGCAAAATCAACAGGATGTGGTATGTTGACTTTAATATCGTCAAATAACATTTGAATGGGGTTTCTGGCGAGTGCATCCATGAACCTTAGTGCTTGAGCATTGATGCTAAGTGCATCGATGGGAACAGGTTTGTCGGGTTCTTTTCCTCGGGCAGGAACGAGGAACTCTAAAATCAAGTCAGGATGCTGAAAGGTAATATATCCTTGTTCACCTTTGTAATCTAATACAAACCCTAGATCCTTGAGTAATTCGAAAAGGTCAGTGTTTCTTTCCAGATTAAAAGGAAGGGGAAAAAGAAATTCCACGTCGCGGGTTCTAAGAGGAGGCAAACAGCCCTTATTCTTGAAGTAGTCTTCATAAAGAGGAACGCACCAGCTTCCAACGAGCAATATTTTGTCGAGAACGCCTTCCTTTTTCATTCGTCTCAAGACTTCAAGACATAGATTATACTTCTGCTTTTCCACGTAAAGCACCTTTCAGGTAGAGTATTTGTTTTTTCAATTGTGACAAATTCTTGCGATATTTTGATCTCAACTCTTTGGCTTGGCTATATTTTTCAAGCTCTCTGGCTGAAATACTTTTACCTTTGTATTCCGCTTTGAATTTTCCATTCTCTCTGTACACCAGATAATAGTATTCATATCCCTTGATGTTTCGCTTGTTAATACTTCCCTTAAGAAGTTTGGATAGTTCTTTTTCGTATCGCTTTTTCATGCGCAACGAATTAGCCAACTCTTCCTTAAGAACGCTCTTTATTGCCATGTCAAAACCTTTAGTAGTTACTATACAAAACCAAGAATAAGATACATTGTATAGTAACAAATGTCAATAGTTACTATACAAATAATATTGGAGGGCAATGTGTATAGTAACAGTATGCATGTTTATCATAGGGTAACGTTGTGCCTGAGCTTTTGGCGCCTGTCGCCGATGAGCTCCAGGATTGTGTTCGAAATCCCTTACGGAAACACCCCTTCCTCCAGCACTACGGGATCTCGGCAGCGTGTTGTTCAATGACCCTCCGCATTGTCTGAAGCTCCGCATCGGCCAGTTCCACGTCACCTGCTCTTGCGTTCTCAGTTGCCTGCTCAACTGTCCGAGCTCCTATCAGCGCGTGTGAGCATCCTGGCTGGGCAGCAGTCCAGGCGATGGCAAGCTGCCCCAGCGAAATCTGATGCCGTTCTGCGATCGGACGGAAGGCCTCCAGCATCGCCGTAAGCTTTTGCCTGTTCTCGATGCTGAATCGTGGCTTATTGTTCCTCTGGTCGCCCTCCCGGAATGTCCTTTCTGGTCCGATCTTGCCAGTGAGAAGTCCCTGGCCAAGAGGCGAGTAGGCCAGAAAGGATATACCGTGTTCTGCACAATAGGGGAGGTTGTCCTGTTCATGTTTGCGGTCGAGCATGGAGAAGAGCTCTTGATCTGCATCAAGCTGGCCTGTGACCCGATACTCGTCCATCTGGCCCGGTGACGCGTTCGAGCACCCAATCGCGCGAATTTTGCCTTCGTCCTTGAGCTTCATAAGGGTTTCCATGGTGTCGGCAATCGGCGTAGTGGAGCTCTGCCAGTGGGTCTGAAACAGGTCTATGCGATCCGTGCCGAGGCGGTTGAGGCTCTGCTCCACTTCGTAACGAATCGTCTCTGGAGAGAGACACTTGTAGACCTTGATGCGGCCATCGTCGGTCGGGTGCTTTTCGTCTGAAGCAAAGAAGAAATACCCTTTCTCCTCGTGCCATATCAAGCCGCACTTCGTAGCCAAGACAACTTTATCCCGGCGATCCCGGATTGCCTTTCCTACGATCTCTTCCGACAGCCCGAACCCGTACGCGGGAGCGGTATCGACAAGGTTCATCCCAGCGTCGATGGCAACATGGATTGTCTTGATAGCTTCGGACTCGTTCGATCCACCCCACATCCATCCCCCTATGGCCCAGGTCCCCAATCCCACTACGGAAGCTTCAATTCCAGATGCACCGAGTCTCCTGTATTTCATTCTTTCTTTCTCCGTTCTTTAATCTGATTTCGAACGTCACTCTTGAGCGGCGCGTTCATCGCGTACGCTCCAAGAGTTGGCAATCGCTAGTCAAGTTGTGGCCAGCCCTTGTTCTCTTTTCCAATCTGTAACACTCCGTAGAAGATTGCCACACCGACGAGGCCACCGAGGGATTGTGCAATTCCAAGGCCAATGCTAAGGTTGACAGCCAGAGCAATTGCGCTCGAAAAGCAGAATCCCCAGAATCCCCATTTCTTCCATTTGAATAGTGCGATGGCGCAGACCAGATTGAACAAGCTGAAGACGATCAGCACGGGAAATGTCCACCCCGGTGCATCAGGATAGGCTGCCTTGATCGCTTCTCCTCCGAGCAGATACATCACCGCGCATCCCGCATTTGCAACGAGCATGAGAATTAGCCATGCCGTCAGACAGCCGTGACGCTTTTTTTGCTCCGACATATAGACCTCCCTTTCTTTTCTTTCTGCCAACTTATTATTATACCGACTAGGTCTGGTCAGCCTAACACTTTTTCTCTAAAACAACGAAATCATCTCTTTTCTATTGAAAACATTGGCTAATACTTAGATTTGAGCCCGTTTTCTGCTACAGCTAAAGCCGACTGGCAAACCCCAGCGTCAATCCCTTGTTTTGCTATTTGGGGGTCTCAACCCCTTAGGGTCAATGAATGGGTGGAGTGTTTTTTCTCTTGCCGTCGCCTCTAATGGGTGACCCCGATATGGCCGAGCACGATGACTAAGGATGATGTGACTATCTTTTTCATGTTTTGTTCGAGTCCAACGGCGAAAGTGACCTGCGCAAGTGATCCGCAGAACACAACCTATGGTCCGTCCTTAATTTTCCTATTGGCGGTGGCGATTCGCGGCCAGATTGATCCACGTGAGCTCGTGCTTGTTGTGATACAGGTGAATCAACTGTGAGCCCGGAATCTGGCGAAACTGTTCGATGATCGGATGGTCAGTTTCGCCTTGAAATTTAATGGTGCAAACAAAGTTGGCCGCATGCCCGCCCGCCAGCCATCGCTGCACGAGCTTGAGCAGGCGCTCCGGGTAACAAATCACATCCGAGAACAACCAGTCGATCCGTCCCACACTGGTTGGTTCAAGGGCGAAAGCACTCTCAGAAACGTAACGCACCTTAGGGAGAGCTCCAATCGCTGCTGTCAGCGGCGCCTTATCGACGCTGATTACCTCGCACCCCAATTGCGCCAGCACCCAAGTCCAGCCACCCGGGCTGCTACCCAGATCCAAGCACTTCTCGCCCGCCTGCGGCCGCACTCCGTGCACGGTGAATACCTCCCAGAGCTTCAGATACGCTCGTGACGGAGGATCGGTCTTGTTCTCCACCATGTGAACTTCGCCATTGGGAAAGGGGCTAGAACATCGGGAACTGAACAACAAGGTCTCGCGCTCAATCAACGACCAGGAGCCGAGCGGAGCGGATGGAACGACGCCTAGAAATTCTATGGGCGCGGCTTTGACCTTGGGCAATTGCTCTTGAATCAGCACATGGCGGCGATGCCAGTCGGGAGCATAGAAGGCCCAATTACGCTGCACGGACTTGAGCTTGCGAACCACATTGCCGATGGACTTGGCCTCTATCCGTTCGGGATTTAGCCAAACGTTGGCCGCCAAAGCGGGCGCGGGGCAGGCGCCACCGGCGAGCACCAAGCGGCCAAAGACCGCCTCCACTTCGGGAACTTCCTTGATCAATTCACGTTCAAAGCCCTCGGCCGTTAGGTATGCGATCATGGGTAAAATTTACTCGTTGATGCTCTGGATTTTCTCCTGAGATCCTAACCCGCTTATTTCACGAGTTCAGAGTGCGCAAGCTCCAAGGCATGCGGTGTTCGGCTATAGCCAACTATGCCGAATGCCGTATAACGCAGGAGATTACGCACTCCGGGCTCGCCTCTTACTACATAAAGCCATTGTTTTCCAACTTCTTATCCCACACGCATGCGATTCTTCATGAAATATGCGGGCTAAAGCACCCTTATTTTTTAGTTATCAGGCACAATAATTATCTACGGGGATAATAGGTCATAACAAGCCCACTTTGCAAGCTGTTATCCTGTCTAAAGAATGGCGGCCTGAGTGGTCTGCCTTCAAGATAGCAAAATAAGGGATTGACGCTGGGTATATCTGTCCGCCCCTGAGAGGTCGCGGTCTCGATTTGCCAATTCCAATAATCGGTTTTAAGTTCTTGCTTTAGGTAGTGTTTCCAGCACAATACACCTCAGTAATGGGTTTATAATAATTTTGAATGAATGGACCCATGTATCGGTTCACTCGTTCGCCTGCGACGTTCAGTAAAGACAAATGGCTGAGAAACGCACTCATCGTATTGTGTTTGAGCATTCCGACCGGGAAAACAACTTTATTTAACACCTATACGATCACAGTATTTTCTGATGACGCACACAGCACAGTCAGGCTTGACCGGCTTGCAAACCGTCTGACCATAAGCAACAATGTAAGTATTCCACGCCTTCCAGTATTTGACGGGAAGTATCTTGCGTAACGCCATTTCAGTTTCATGAGGGTCTTTCGTTTTTACCATCCCGAGCCGATTGCTTATTCTGTGTACATGCACATCAACACAGATAGCAGGTGTGTTAAATGCGATAGCAACAACAAGATTGGCTGTTTTTCTGCCAACACCGGGCAGTCGGCAAAGGTTGTCAATCGTGCCGGGAATTATACCATCAAATAATTTATCCAGAACCACAGGCAATGCTTTTAAATGTTTTGCCTTTGTTTTGTAAAAGCCGACCGGGAAAATAAGCTTTGTGATCTTCGCAAGAGATGCCTTTTTCAGGTCTGCCGGAGTTTTGACAATCTTGAATAGTCTTCTGCACGCGTCTGCAGTTGTTTGGTCTTTGGTCCTGGCACTGAGAATCGTCGCAATAAGTATTTTAAACGGATCTTTTGTTCTGGCTTTTTCCAGCTCAATTACCGGAGCGTAATGGTTTTTATATTCCCGTTTGAGAATACGATTTATTGCAGATATTTTTTTGAGGTCTTTTTTCATCTTGCCGAATTAAATGTGAGCATATTATCGCATAAACTGGTTTCTTCGGGAAAGTATTTTTAAATTCCGATTATTGTAAAGTGTGACGCTGAGTATGGTGTTTTCCATGTTTGTCTGCTTGATTCCGGTATTGAACGCGGATGATCCGGTATCTCAAAGGCTATTACATGGATAAAAGCGGAAATATTGAATATCCTTGCCAAATGCCGGATTGGGATGCTAATAATTACCTTTTTATAAGGGACATTGTGTTGGCCCGTTAGCAGGTAAATTATGTCTTACGAAGTGTTGGCAAGAAAATGGAGACCAGGCCAGTTTGATGATGTTGTTGGGCAGGAGCATGTTACGCGAACGCTCAAAAACGCGATCAAAACAGGCCGTATAGCACATGCCTACCTCTTTGTTGGCCCACGCGGCATCGGCAAAACTTCAGTCGCGCGTATATTTGCCAAGGCATTGAATTGCGTGGAAGGACCAACTGTCACGCCATGTGATAAGTGTGATTCATGCAAAGAAATAAGCAGTGGTTCCAGTCTGGATGTTCTTGAAATTGACGGCGCTTCCAATAATGGCGTGGATCAGGTGCGTGATTTGCGCGATACGGTAAAATACGCGCCAGTCCGAGCGCCGTACAAGATTTATGTGATAGATGAAGTGCATATGCTCAGTGTGGCGGCCTTTAATGCGCTGTTGAAAACGCTGGAAGAACCGCCGGGTCACGTAAAATTTATTTTTGCCACTACGGAGCCTGAGAAAATATTGGCAACCATTCTGTCACGCTGTCAGCGGTTTGATCTGCGCCGAATTCCGGTAGGCCTGATCATTGAACGCCTGAAGATGATCGCGGAAGATGAAAAAATTGAAGTGGATGATGACGCACTGCTGGCCATCGCACGCGGTTCGGAAGGAGGTCTGCGCGACGCGGAGTCGGCGCTTGATCAGCTGATTTCATTTAAGGGCACCAAGATCGTGGAAGAGGATGTGCTGTCGGTTTTTGGATTGATAGCGCGAAGCGCGCTTGAGGAATTGGCAGGCATGATGCTCGCCGGTGACATTAAGTCTATAATCAATAAAATAACAGCTTTGGATGCGGCTGGCAAGGATCTGCAAAGACTGGTGGTGGAACTTATAGGTCATTTTAGAAATCTTCTGATATGTCTTCATGTTGATGATTTGACCGTGGATTCGGATGTGACGGACGCTCAACTTCAGGTGTTGAAAGAACAGGCAAAAAAAACGAACGCTGGCCGTGTGATTCGAATAACTGATATTCTGTCGGCCGCGGAGGATAAGATGCGTTACGCTTTGTCCGTTCGTACCGTTCTGGAAATGGCTGTGATACGCTGTGCGCGGGCGGCAACGGTTGTTACGCTTGAGGAAATATTGGCGCAGGTCAACGAGTTAAAAAAAAACTTAAAATCTGACAGTCAACGTGCCAATGATGTTCCATACGCGGCCGCTCCGCCTGAAATTGATGTTGCAGAAAACAGGGATGAGGACGTTACAGAGAATCGCGCGCCGGTCCGTGAAGTGGAGCCAGAGAACGGTTTGCCGCAGGATGAAGCTGGTGAGCTGGCAATTCTTGTTCAAGGATGGCTTGGAATTATTGATAAAATAGCGAAAATTGCCATAGGAACGAGACAATTTCTTATCGATGCCAGGCCTGTGTCGGTTGAGAACAGCCGGGTAATCATCGGGTTCGATCCTGAATTTGCCGGTGAAGCAAAGAATCTTGAAATCCCCAGGAATCGTCGAGCTGTTCAGCATGTTTTAAGCGCGGAGCTTAAGAAGGATATTTCTGTCTCGTTCGAGCCGCATTCCTTCCGGGAAGCTGGTCAGTCAGGTGACGATAAGTTTACTGTCGCAACAGAAGATGAGTTTGAAAGTAACGAAGAATATGCGAAAGCGGGAATGGAACAGAATGTTGACAAAAAACAACATAGTGATTGGATTAAGGAACCGGAAATTCAGCAGGTGATGGAGCTGTTTGGCGGCAGTATAGTGGAAGTTCGTGAATTAAAGGGAGATTAAGCAGTGAACATAATGAAAATGATGCAGAAGGCGGCTTCCATGAAGAAGGAGATGAAGAAGATCCAGAAAGAACTGGAAAGCAAGACGTTTGAATATTCGAACGACAAGGTTTCAGTCGCGGCCCGTGGCGATATTTCCGTGAAGAGCATCAAGATAGACCCTTCACTGATAGATCCGGCCAAACCGGAGAATCTTGAGAAAATGGTGCTGTCTGCCGTGAATGGCGCGCTTTCGGCGGCAAAGGAAGATGCGGGCAAAGAGATGGCGAAACTAACGTCCGGCATGGGAATGGGTGATTTGCTGGGATAAAGCATGTATGGAAGCTTTTGAAAAACTTATCGCGTGTTTAAGCAGATTGCCTGGTATTGGCCGTAGGTCTGCGGAGCGAATGGCTGTAAGGCTTGTTCGTGATCAAAGTGGTCTTCTGGGCGATATGATTAACGCGCTCAAGGAAACTAAAGCTGGTATTCGCTGCTGCTCACAGTGCGGGAGTATAACAACGATAGATATCGAGCCCTGCAGGCTCTGCGCCAGTTCGAGCAGGGATTCCTCTCTATTATGTGTCGTTGAAGAGCCGGATGACATAGTTAAGATTGAGCGGTCTGGCGGGTATCGCGGCAGATATCACGCCTTGATGGGAAAGATTTCACCAATGAGAGGAAATGGGCCTGAGAACCTGCGGATAAGTAAGCTCCTGGAGCGCGTCGAAAGCGGAGGGGTTACCGAGGTAATTTTGGCATTGAGTACTGATGTCGAAGGCGAAACAACAGCCGGCTACATCAAAGAACTGCTCAAAGATAATAAAATTAAAGTAAGCAGGCTGGCGCTTGGTTTGCCGTCGGGCAGTGCGGTTGCGTATTCGGATCCATTGACTATTGCCAAAGCTATTGAAAGAAGAACAATTGACTGATAACGCTGGGCTTGAACCGGCGGGTTGGGTATGTAACAGATGAGCAATTTTGAAGAAAGGCTTGAGGCGGTTAGAAAAAGAGTGGCTGGCGCCTGTTCACGCGCGAACAGACAGGCCGATGAAGTCAAAATTGTCGCAATTGCCAAAAAATTCGGACCAGAGCATGTGAGAATGGCGGCTGATTGCGGGTTAACAGTTATTGGCGAGAGCAGGATTCAGGAAGCCAATCAGAAGATACCGTTATGTCCCGGTCATCTTGAATGGCATATGGTGGGACATTTGCAGAAGAACAAGGTCCGACACGCTGTGCGTTTGTTTCGGATGATACATTCAGTTGATTCATTCGAACTGCTTGAGGTGATAAACGGGGAGTGCAGGGAAATTGGTGTTGAGATGAATGTGTGTCTGGAAGTTAATGTTTCGGGAGAAAGCAGTAAATTCGGATTGGCTCCGGATAATTTGCAGGGGGTCCTGAACATGTGCGGCAAGTTGATGCACGTTAATGTTGTCGGCCTTATGACTATTCCGCCTTTAACTGATGACGCGGAAGACGCACGATCATACTTTCGACGTCTGCGTGAGTTAAGAGATCAGTGCCGAGAGAAGACTGATATGGAACTGAACGAATTATCAATGGGAATGTCCAATGATTTCGAGATTGCGATCGAAGAGGGCGCTACATGGATCAGGCTTGGGTCGATCCTTTTCGGGGAAAGAGGCTGAAAAGGCTTGGTTTATAACGGTAAAACAAGGCATAAACAGAGGTCGTCTTAAGGGTTAATATCATTATAATGAGCAAAATGGTGAATGTTTCCAGTTAATATGTTAGTGTTACGCTGTTAGAGGATACGTATGTCCAAGGATAAAAAAGACAAACAACAAATATGGTTTTCTTCGTCAGGCAGAGAACGAATGGGCTGTATTACCCGTTTTCTGATGACGGCAGTAATCATGCTGGCCATTCTTCTTGTTACAGTTTTTTTTGTTGTCGGGACGGAAGGCGGGCGATCCTTTGTGCAGGATTGGATCGGGAAATATCTTGGTGTACAGGTTGAGATTGCCAATACTGGTATTGGGTGGCCTTATGTGCTTGTAATCGACACTATTGCAACGAAAGACTTTGGAGCAGGTCTGCCGGGATTTCAGGCTCGTGAGGTGCGTGTAGGCATGGGGATAAAGCCTTTGTGGCGCGTGTCGGTCAAAAAAGGCGAGTTAAGACTTGTCAAGGACAAGGACAATAATTGGCAGCCGGCAATTTTTGGCAGACTGGGAGACCTGCCTGCCAGGAATATCACGGAATTGTCGCGCATGATGAAAGAAATGCAGGCGCGAATGGCTCTGAAGATAAGAGACAGTTCAATAGAATGGTGTGATGATAGAGGCACAACAGTGTCATTAGCCAGAGGCATTTCCTTTGATATGATCCCGGTGAAACTTGCGGACGAGAAAATGTGTCAGTTCGATTTGTCTATTTATAATGTGATCAATCCAGATGGTGTGAATATAAGCGATATCGAAAGAAACTGGCTGGCTTCTTCAATGGATGATTATATTGAAATACGCAGGTCTGAGAGAGAAAAAATTCCGGCTTTGGCACGGGCGTTCTGGTTTGTTGACGACAGGGGATCAGGTGAAGAATAGAAGAGGGATGTCGTGTTAAACAACGGATATGGAGTGGGGAATATGATTACTGTAGAGCGGGCTGAAAAAATTATGAAATCGTTCGCCGGCCGCAGGATTCTTGTGGTGGGCGATTTGATGCTTGATCGGTACGTATCTGGCATTGTCAGCAGGATATCGCCGGAAGCGCCTGTTCCGGTTGTTCACGTTACGGACGAACGATGCCGCCCCGGTGGCGCGGCAAATGTTGCACTGAATATTAAAAAGCTCGGCGGCGAAGCTGTTGTGTGCGGAGTCGTAGGAAATGATGATAACGGAAAATTGCTCACTGGTATTTTGAAGGAAGACGGCATTCGGACTGATGCTGTTGTTGTTTCGGAGACGAGCAGGACTACGGTTAAAACGCGTATTGTGGCGGAGCGCCAGCAGGTAGTTCGTGTTGATCATGAGGATTCCAGGGGAGTGACGGAACAGTTGGCTGGCTCGTTGTGCGCTAGAATCGTGCAGGCAACGGACGGAGTTGACGGCGTTATAATTGAGGATTACGGCAAGGGAGCAATATGCCAGCCGGTTGTGGACGCAGCCCTGTCGGCAGCCTCAGCCGGAAAACTGCCTGTTGGACTAGATCCGAAGGATGACCAGGATTGGCGTATCTCAGGTATTGAAGTGGCCACGCCTAATTACAAGGAGGCTTGTTCCGCGGCAGGTTTGTCCGCAAGAGCTCTGAATGGTGAACTGGAGTCAGATCCTAATTTGAGAGAAGTCGGCAGTAGGCTTATGAACAAATGGAAAACACGATTCCTCATGATAACTCTTGGCTCGCACGGAATGTATCTTCTGGGCGCTGAGGAAGGACCGAAAGTAATTTCAACTAAAGCCATGGAAGTATTTGATGTTAGCGGTGCCGGCGATACGGTTATTGCAACAGCCCTTCTTGCGATGGTTTCCGGCGCAACACATCTTGAGGCCGCACTGCTGGCGAATTATGCCGCTGGTATTGTGGTGGGGAAGCTGGGTACTGCTACATGTTCGCCTGAGGAATTGCTGGCCGGCATGAGGCAGCAGTGAGGTGAACACCGGAACGTTTGTTCGGTGATGCAATATTGAGCTGGATATAATTTGGATGATGGAGTGAATAGTAAAAAAGAGAACATGATTAAAGTAAAGGTTGTTGGTGTCATACCGGCGCGCTGGGGCTCCACAAGATTGCCCGGGAAAAGCCTTCTGCCCATTTGCGGGAAACCGCTGATCCAATGGGTTGTGGAAAAAGTTAAACGAGCAAAATGCCTCGACAGTATTATGGTTGCCACTGATGACAGGCGTATTGCCGATGTTGTTGAATCACTCGGCGTGCAGGCTGTTATGACAAGGATAGACCATCCTTCAGGCACAGACAGGGTGGCTGAGGCTGTGTCAGGCGTAGGCGCGGAGGTGATCATAAATATTCAAGGTGATGAACCGCTGATAAATCCGGCGCTGATCGATAATCTGGCCGGAATAATGACATCAAACAAGGGTTGGGATATGGCTACTGCGGCAGTGCCAATACATGAAGATGCAGATTTGAATAATCCGTCCGTGGTCAAAGTAGTATGGGACGAGAATCATCGGGCCCTGTATTTTTCACGATCCGTAATACCATTCGTACGTGATGATGATACTGAAGGGGTAATTCATTGGCGTCATATCGGGATATACGCGTATGCAAATGCTTTTCTTGAAAAGCTTGTCGCCACTCCTCCATGCGAACTGGAAAAAGTTGAAAAACTGGAGCAATTGAGAGCCTTGTATATTGGCGGCAAAATGGCGGTCAGTGAAACTGAAAGCGCTGGAATTGGTGTTGATACACCTGAAGATGCACAAAGGGTAGAGAAAATCATGTGTAAAAGTGAAAAAGCTGGTGTTCTTAAGCAGTAAGTTCTGGCTTGTTCAGCTTCAGTTGATTCGGATACTCTCTAGGCACATTATCGGGAAGGAAATAGAAATTTATGGTTAAGACAGTTACCGTCGGCAATGTTAAAATAGGAGGCAATAATCAGCTTGTGCTTATTGCCGGTCCTTGTGTTATTGAAGGAAGAGCCCTATGCATGGAGATTGCTGAAAGGCTTTCGATCTTTTCGGCGAAGAACAGGATACCCTTCATTTTCAAGGCGTCATACGATAAGGCGAACAGATCGGCTCATACTTCTTACCGCGGGCCTGGTCTTTCAGAAGGACTGAAAATTCTGGCCGAAATAAAAGAGAAATATAATCTGTTGATTCTGACGGATATACATAACGAATCAGATGTGTCTCCTGTGGCCGAGGTTGCCGATATGATTCAAATACCAGCCTTCCTGTGCCGGCAGACGGATCTTGTTATTGCCGCGGCTGAAACCAATAAGCCCATAAACGTCAAGAAAGGGCAATTTATGGCGCCGCATGACATGGGAAATGTCATCAATAAGATACTGAGCACAGGCAATAAGAAAATATTGCTCACAGAACGAGGTGCTTCTTTCGGATATAATAATCTTGTGGCTGATATGCGGAGTCTGCTTGTTCTGCGAAGTTTGGGTTATCCGGTCGTTTTTGACGCTACACACAGTGTTCAGCGGCCCGGCGGGGCGGCAACGGCTTCTTCAGGTGATGGAAAATGGGCGCCGGCGCTGGCGCGCGCGGCTGTTGCCACAGGCTGTGACGCTGTTTTTATCGAGACGCATATAACACCCGCAAAAGCCTTGTCGGATAAAGATAATTGTATTGCTGTCTCCGAATTGCGTAACCTTTGGCCGATACTGAGAAAGATAGATAAAATCGTCAGATGAGAATATTTAAGCAGATATGCGTGAAGGTGTTTTGTTCCGGGCTCATGTGTGCAGGAATATGGGCGCAGGATGCCGAGCTCGGTGAAAGCATGAAGGGAATAGAAGGAATACGCTGGCCCATAGAGCACTATGAGAACGGCCGGGTAAAAACACAACTTATTGCGGAACGGGTTGAAAATGTCACTACTGCCGGTGTAGAAGTTTCCAGAATGATTGTGCAGTTTTATGATGAGAATGGGCGGACCAATCTCGAGGCGCATATTGATGGTTGCATTTACGACAGCAAGGAAGGTAAAGCTGTGTCACAATCCGATGTTCGTATAGAAAAGGACAACATAGTAATTACAGGACATGGATTTGACTGGGACGCCGGGAAGCGGATGTTCAGGATATTCCGTAAAGTCAGGGTGGTGCTGACTCACCCCGCGCGTAAGTCGAATATTCGTGATCTGGCGGACGAATAAACCCATACAGAAAGAAAAATGATATGAGCATTATGAGGGCGGGACACACGGGGGGTAGATGTGGAATTTGGGCGAAATGGTTTGTTTCAGGCCTTTTCTATTTTGGACTGCTCATGTGTGCGTGGTCGGCGGATAGGGAAGAGAACCAGATGTCGGAAACAATTGTTACAGCCGAAACAATGAGTTTTGATTACAAGAATTTCATGGCTGTCTTTGTAACCAATGTTGTTGTTGTGGATGCACAAATGAAAATGGAGTCGGATATATTGACGATACATTTCAATCAGACCAACGAGATAAAGTCGGCTGTTGCCGAGGGGAATGTGCGTCTATGGCATCAGAACGTCAGTGCGGCGTGCGGCAAAGCAGTCTATCTTACGCGCGAAAGACAAGTTTTGATGACGGATAATGCCGTGCTGAATCGCGGTAATGATTGTCTACGCGGCGAGAAGATTCTGTTGGGACTTGATGATGGAAGTGTTCAATGTGAAGGCGGGAAACTCATAATATTTCCTGAACAGAAACAGGGATTGGATAAACAGGTAAAAGCCAGGAGTAAAGAAGAAAGTGGGATCTGATAACAAGCAGTTAATGAAAGCCGAGAAGCTGATAAAGAAATATCAGGGCAGAATGGTTGTGGACCACGTCAGCCTTAATGTGGGACGAGGTGAAATCGTGGGACTGCTTGGCCCCAACGGTGCAGGAAAAACAACCTCATTTTATATGATCGTTGGCCTGATTCGTCCTGATTCAGGCGTGATAAGTTTCAAAGGAACCGATATTACGAATATGCCGATGTATAAAAGGGCAAGAATGGGAATGGGATACCTGTCACAGGAGCCGTCAGTATTTCAGAAGCTTACTGTGGGAGAAAATGTTATGGCAATTCTGGAAACTCTTGATATTTCCGGCGAGGAAAGACGCGCAAGACTGAATGTCCTGCTTGAAGATCTTGATATGACTCGGCTGGCGCGGCAGAAGGCGTATACTCTAAGCGGCGGCGAGCGGCGCAAACTGGAAATCACCAGGGCGCTTGTGACTAATCCTTCCATGATTATGCTGGATGAACCATTCAGTGGCGTGGATCCTTTGGCTGTTAAGGACATACAGGATATAATAAAAGGATTGCGGGATGCAGGTCTCGGCATATTAATAACAGATCATAATGTAAGAGAAACTCTGGCTGTTGTTGACAGAGCTTATCTTCTGCATGAGGGGAAAGTGTTGAGGGAGGGGAAAAGTTCTTTTCTTGTTGATGACAATATGAGTCGTGAATTGTATTTGGGGCATGAATTCAGAATGTGAAGAAGTTAAAGCGAAAACGAGGGGTCACCGAAGGAGGATCAAATGTCGATAGAAATTACAGCAAGACATATGGAAGTTTCAGGCGGGATTTATGATTATGCGTGCGGCAAGGCGAAAGCCGTTTTGGAAGATTTTCCCAAGGTTGAACATGTCCATATTATACTGGACAAGGAAAAGAAAGACAGTGTCGCGGAAATTGTTCTGCAAGCTGGAAACCACATCAGAATAGAAGCTGATGCATCTTCGGATAACATGCGCACGTCAATTGATTTGGCTGTCGATAAAATGGAAATACAACTGAGAAAACTGTCTGACAAAGTTAAGAAACGCAGGCGTAGGGCAGTGAAGACGGATAAGAAAAGGAGTTAAAGAATTGAATACTAAAACCAATTCTGAAGTGAAAACATCAATACCGGTTTCCCTGTTTCTGGAAACGGGTAAGGAAGTGTTGAAGATGGAGTTGGCCGCGGGCGCGCTCGGACTGGAAAATAGTATCACGGAGGCGACTCTTAACCGGCCCGGATTGGCGTTGTCCGGCTTTTTTCAGTATTTTGCGCATCGCCGTATCCAGGTAGTGGGATGGGCTGAACACGCTTATTTGTCATCTCTGAATGAGAAGGAAAGGGAACACAGTTTGCGCAGTTTCTTTGAACGTAATGTTCCTTGTATTGTTGTGGCGCGCGGCAAAAAGATTTTTCCGGAAATCAGCGTTTTGGCCAAGGAATTCGAAGTACCAGTGTTAAAGACTAAAATGATCACTAAACATTTTGTCAATGCGGCAACCATAATAATGGAAAACCTCATGGCGCCGAGAATGAATGTGCAGGGCACTATGGTCGAAATAATGGGCATAGGAGTATTGATTGAAGGCAAGCCAGGCATGGGGAAAAGCGAAACGGCGCTTGGTTTGATAAAGAAAGGACATGCCCTGGTGTCCGATGACGTAACCGCTTTGAGGGTTGACAGTACCGGTGCGATTGTTGCTTCGCCTGTTAACGTTACCAGGTACCATATGGAAATCAAGGGGCTCGGAATAGTGCATGTTCCGAGTCTGTTCGGAGTGGCGTCGGTACGGGAAGAAAAAAAACTGGAGCTTATAGTGACCTTGTGCGAGATGAAAGACTTGAATGAATCAATAGTCTCCCCTGATGAACGCATGGCGCGCGACATATTAGGAGTTTCAGTGCCATGCGTGCAGATTCCAGTTGCCCTGGGACGGGATATAGTGAATCTGGTGGAAACCGCAGCTCTTGATCAAAAGCTTAAACGCCTGGGCCATGACGCGATCAAGGAACTGGATGAAAACCTGATGGCTCTAATGAACGAGGGTAAAAACGGCAGTGAATGAGGAACGGGGAGAAAAACGTACGGTTCTTTATACAAGGGAACTGGAGATCATAAATCAATATGGGATCCATGCCAGACCGGCGGCGCTTTTCGCCAAGGTGTCTTCACGATATTCCGCCGACATTACAGTAGAAAAAAGCGGGAACGTGGTTTCGGGTAAAAGTATTATGGGGTTAATGACTTTGGAGGCATCGCGTGGGACAAAACTCAAAATTACGGCTACTGGTGAAGATGCAGAAGAATTACTGGACGAATTGCAGAA
>JAQBFJ010000116.1:0-2563 GCA_032123435.1 Verrucomicrobiota bacterium | reverse complement strand
CGACACTAAATGAGATAGTCGTTTGTCAGTCTCTATCCAGTATGAGCTGGTAGGCCGGTCAGGATTTCTTTTTAAGGCAGGATTCCTTAATTTAGCAATTTCGCTGACGGCAAACTGATCTAAATAAATAAGTCGTTTTTCTATAGACGGAAGAGGAATAGCATCCGAAGTGTGCCAGCACTCCGCGCGGTTACATCGTCTTCTGTAGTTGTTGGAATAAACGGACAATACGCCGTATGTATTGTTACCGCATTTCGGACATTGTCGAAACGGTCTATGGATCATTTTTGTGAAATCAATTGTTGTGGTTGTCGTGTTGCCATGCTGGGAAGTGTTCACTTCTTCGCCTCCACAATAGCGATTTCCTCTCTTGTCAGGCCGTAAAGTTTGTAGACAATCTGGTCAATCTCCCGTTCGACTTTCCGCAATTCGTCCGCATTCTCCGCCTCTGCCAGTCTTGCCGCTTGCTCTGCCAGTTTGGTTAGACGTGATTTGTCGGCAGTGCTTGCAGAAGGGATGGGAAGCGTTCGAATGTAAAGCGGCTTGAATTCATAATAACCATTCTGCTTGGTTGCCGCGATTCTGGTCAGAACCCACCACAGAGGAGATGAGTTCAAAATCGCACAGAGCACTTCGGGGACATCAGTGACGCAAATATTCGTCTTGTCGTTGGAGTAATGCCCGCTCGAATCGACTGCAAAGGCTCGGGAACGCTCAATGGCCGGCATTACAACTTTCTTACTGGCAAAACAATCCAAGTATTCCTCCTTTGGATTATTATCCAATTCGAGCCAGTGGTGCTGTCCGCCTTTCTTATTGCCTCGTGTAGACGTGCATTGGCCGCGTTTCTTGAGTTTGTCTTCGAATTGGCTGAGGTGCTGGAGGATAGCCGGATACTCCTCAAGGTTGTCATGAAAGCCGAAAGGGAAAACGATAAGATAGAGGTCTTCATGATGCACAACCCAACGTTTCACGTCCCGTCCACGAAGGAACGGTTTGATGAGATCAGCGGATTTCTTGTCCTCGCGAATCAGCCGATTTCGCGTGGCGCGGTCAATCACGAATGCTTCGTTTAGTCCGGTTATGATCCCTCGATAGAATCGCCCGTTCACATATTCACCCAGCGGCGTCCCTTTGGCTCGCAGCTTTTCGAGCAGGAGTATGGCTTCGGGGCTTTCGATACGCCAGCCGTCAGCGTCCAGATCGCATTGCAGTAAATCCAGTCCTTGATCAACAAGAGTCTTGTCGAGCTCGGTAAAAGGAACGTCAGGCGGCCACGTACAAGCGCGAATAGCGTGACCGTCTTCTGCTTTGTCCTTGGCGCCGATGAGAATGGACGCGTAGGCAATGGCTTCAAAGACAGGGGCATCACCGAAATCAATGAGCACCTGGATAGCCAGCTTATCCGAGAGGAATGGCCGCAACTTCGACCCGTAGCCGGCACGGTGAAACTTATTCGACGTGATTAGCGTTAACACGCCGCCGGAACACAACAAGTTTACACCTTGTTCGTAAAAGAACACGAGCAGGTCTGCCCGACTGGCCCCAACGGTGAAGCGTTTCCGCAGAATCGGCGTCATCTCGCTAATGGTTTCGTGCCGTACATACGGGGGATTCGCGATCACAACATCGAACCCTTTGTTTGCGTGGAATACCTCGGAGAAGTAGATTTCAAAGTCGAACGCTTCGCGACCGTTGGTCAGCTCGTGGATAATGGCCTCGATCTTTGCTTTTGTGTCCGCCTTCCGTTTACGGTCTGTTTCGTCGAAGAACTTGGGTTTCAGGGCTTCAAGCTGTTTGAACAGCTCGTTGTTGAACAGATTTTTCTCCACGCCGAGCAATGAATTGCCCACCACTATTTTGTAGTCGAGGTTTGGCAAGGGTTTGACCTGTTTCACATCTTCCTCATCAACAACCAGGGAGAGCCAAAGGCGCAGTTTGGCAATCTCCACAGCGCTGGAGTCTATATCGACGCCATACAAACAGTCGTGGATGGCGTGACGCTTGAAGTGATACGCGGTACGCTCCTCAACATCATTGAAGTAGGGAGTGAGAGCGGCGCGGGCACGGACAATCTCGGTCATCATGCCGACGGGAAATGCACCGGAGCCTACGGCGAGATCGCAAACCGTAATGCTTTTGAGCGCCTCATCAAGCGCCTTGGCGTTCTTCTGGATGCTCTGAGGCATTTTGAACTTATATTTGGCGTCAACAGCCTCATAATGTGAAATCTGTTCACCCAGCCGGACAAAGGTCTCTATCTCAGCGCATAGAACCAATTCCTTGTCCTTGTTGACTGTCGTGCCCAGATAATTGATAAGACTTTCCTGACACATGTAGTGGACAATTTCGCGTGGAGTGTAGAAAGCGCCGAGTCCTTTGCGGCGGTTCTCCTCAATCAGGTTCTCGAATACCTTCCCGAGCATTTCGGGATCGATGGCTACTTCCTGTTCCAACGGTTCAGCTTCGTTGACCGTGAAGTTGTAGCGGTCGAACACGTCGAGTACGCCGCTGCCCGTGATACCTTCCTCGACGAAATCAGAGTTGGTGAATAGTTTGTTGG
>JAQBFJ010000115.1:0-13530 GCA_032123435.1 Verrucomicrobiota bacterium | reverse complement strand
TGCAAAGTATTGATTTAATTTCGGACGTCAGTCCCGGAATTAAATCAACTCTCTTCTCCGAATCTCCGTGTCTCTGTGGTAAAAACTCTCTCTTCTCCTTCTTTCTCCTCCTCCGCCGCGCCTCGCCGAAGCTCTCTTGCGAAGGCGGGTGTACTCCGTGGTAAAATCTTCCTTTTACCACCCTGGCCGCGCGGTGTTCGGCTCAGTACCCGACTCTTTCCCGGCCATTAACCACAATTCGTAATGTACTCAGAATGATCTGCAAATCAAGACTCAAGGATAGATGCGTCATGTAGTATAGATCATATTCCAGCTTACGGGCGACCTCATCAATACTGCTCGCGTAAGGATACCTGATCTGCGCCCAGCCTGTAAGACCGGGCATGATATTTTTACGCTCTTCAAAGAACGGTATCTTTTTCTCCAGTTCGCGCACAATCTCAGGACGTTCTGGCCGCGGCCCCACGAGACTCATGTCGCCTTTCATGACGTTTATGAACTGAGGCATTTCATCCAGCCTGAACCTTCTCAATATCCTGCCTACCCTGGTAATCCTGGCATCATCTTCCCTGGCCCATACAGGCCCTGTTTCCTGTTCTGCTTCCGGATGCATTGTTCTAAACTTGTAAATTCGAAACACCTTGCCAAACTGTCCTGTGCGCCACTGACTATACATAACAGGACTGCGCGGCGCGTTTAACTTCACCATAATCGCCACTATCAACACGACAGGCAGGAAAATAATACACGCTAGAAATGAAACAATCACGTCGGCAACACGCTTTGAACGGCGCATCATCGGCAGTCTCGAATTTATGTTGGACTGCACAAGATATTCCTCATTCACCATGTCCAGCGGAGTCCTGCCTGTATAAATCTCCACGGCACTTATTGCCGGAAGCACTTCCACCCCCTCAAAGTACAATCGCTTCAACTGCGGATAGAACTTCCTTGCCTCATTCGCGCTCTCTAATCCAATAATTATCAAATTAACACCGAGATTACTGACTATGTCCTCTATGTCCGGAGCCATGCCGTCAAGAACGACCACTCCGGTGATGCCGGACTCCTGCGCGTCTTTCCTTGCCGCTGATTTACTGCCGATATCAATAAAAGCAACTACCTTATGAGCTGGAAGTACAAATTCACTTTCCACCATGGTCTTTATCATTCGCGATCTCTGTCCGATGCCAATAATCGCCGTCCGACAGACAAAAACATTGCTCTGAAACAGATTCCTGTAAACAAGAAGCTTCAATAACAAGGACATTATGCTGTACGATATAATGGATAATAAAAGCACACCGCGTCCAATCACCACGACAAACCACGCATACGACATAATGCTTACAATGAGCAGGGCAAAAGCCAGCGAAAACAGCCATGTGACAACGAGATTAAAGCGCGAGAACGTATATTGAAGCATATAACTGCCGGCAAGATAGTTGGCGAGAATTACACCGGCATAAAACAACAGCCATCCTTCCATATGCCCGTAAACATATGGCCCCATGTCACTGGGACCAAAACGCAAACTTATCCCAATGACACTGCCGATGGCCAGACATATCAGGTCTATGACGGCAAGCCATCCGGTTTTGAGACGCACATTAGAACGAATAATCGCCATATCAGAAAAACCTGAATTAAAAAACCAACGTCATTCATACCCGCGCACAAGACTCACATCGGCAGGAAAGTACGACGCAGCCATTTTAAAGCGTTGCGCCATACATTGCTCCATGACCGACGCCGTGCCGCGCGTTGTTTCCGCAATACACCCGTTTTTTCTCCATAATAGTTGTAGCCGTAAGCATAAGCATTACTGTAATACGCATAATTGGGATATTGATAAGTATAATAAAGACTGCTTATCTTGTGCATCTCAATACTGTTCATTATCAAACCAAGCACCCGCGCATCCTTGAGCATTGTAAGTGAATACCTGATCAGCGGTTTCGGAGTCTGATTAACACGCGCTACATATACAATAACACCCATCCCCTGGTTGGCCGCGATGACCGTATCCGTTACCCGCAGAACGGGAGATGTGTCAAAAAGTATGTAATCATAATCATCCTGAATATCACTAAATACGGCTTTCAGACTGCCCGATTGAAGCAGTTCTGCGGCATTCTCGAATGAACGCCCCGTTGCCACAAAATCCATATTCTCAATCCTGCTTTTCTTTATGACATCCCGCAGAACGGCACGATTGACAAGAACATCTGCTAGACCCGGTTCCTTTTCAACACCAAGCGATCGATGCAGTCGACCGCGCCTGAGATCCATATCCACAAGAAGCACCTTCTTGTTCATCTGAGCAATCATTATCGCGAGATTCAATACCGTAAGGGTCTTACCCTCTCTCGAATCCGCACTGGTCACCATAACTATCTTTTCGTTGATTTTGTTCAGAGCTGCCAAAATACTGGTGCGCAGAGCACGATAAGCTTCTACCGCGCCCGAAGAATGCTCCTCAGTGACAATAGGCCGTATCGTACCACCTTCAAGCCCGCCATGGACCCAAAATGGAATGCCGCCAAGAAAAGAAACCCCAAGAATCTTTTCAACATCCCTTATGGACTGGACCTTGTTGTCAAGAACATGCAGTAAAACAGCCAGACCGAAACCAGAACCCAGCCCCAGAACAACACTCACCAGTAGGATTTTTGAAGGATCAGGCCATACAGGCTTTCGAGTTGTTGCCGGCTCCGAAACATCATATCGTTCCGCTTTCAACTGCTCAGATACCCGCATATCATGAAGACGCGCGTATAATGTATTGTAATTGCTCTCATAACGGCCGACAGCGTTCATGAGCCGCTTGTATTCAGCCTGTCTTTGTCTGGCCAGATAATTCTTGGCCTGCCATTTATATTCAGCCGTCTCAACCGCCTTAAGCTCAAAACCCAATGCTCTATGCCTGTCTCTTAATCTTGCCAACTGGATTTCCGCTTTTAATTTTAACTGACGCTCAACAGTTTTGATCTTGTTAATCACCTCCTGAACCTTTGGGTGTTCAGGCTTGAATTTAGAGAACAGTTCATCCAGAGTCTGCTGAAGCCTGATGTATGAAACACGGTCACTTTCAGAATTCCACGGATCCTCGGCGTCTTCTTCCGCAATTTCGCCTTCATCGACAAAGTCAGGAAGCATAGGCCGATCTTCTCTCAATCTGCTGTCGCCATCTTCCCTGTCGAATTCCTCTCTAACATCACCCGTTTCACGCGTAAGACGAATGATATCCCTTATGACCTCCGCGTTTTCATCCTTCAGCGCTGGATTCAGCTCCTCCAGCATCATCAGCTCGGTCATCAACTGCCTGCGGCGCGATACCAGTCCGGCTATGTAAGATTCCTCCGATGAAGCACGAAGCGCCGTCCTTGTGACATCATGGAGCCTTTGATATTCAACAATATCATCTTCAGCCGCCGAAATGCTGTCAGCGATCTTGTTCAGCTCTTCCTCGAGCATATTTGTCGCTTCTTCCATGGATCGGCGCTGAAGACTTTCCCACAAAGCCTTATGTTCCTCAAGCACCACCTTGAGATATTCAACACCATATTCAGGATCCTTGCAGTGCACAGATAACATAGCTGTCGAACCGGAACGCGTGGATGTGGAAATACCCAGCATCATTTGACGCCTGCCCCCAAGTTTTTTCCCCCACTTGTCAAATAACCGATCCACAACCCGCTCTTTGAGCTTGGGGTCCTGAAGCATCGATATATGCCTGTACACGGAGGTCCACTGTGAACCAGCCCTCGATACCGCGATAAGAGAATCCATGTATGAAGTCAAATTGCATCTGGTGACATACTCTTTGGGAGAAGCTTGAATGTAAACTACGCCGCCCAGCAGACAGTACAGGAAGCAAAGCACTATAACCTGCCAACGAAAGACAACCATGCCTATGTAAACACGAAAGTCTATAGCTCGCTCTTCAATTTCACCTGTATAAGCCATAATCCAACCTCATAATTTAATACTGACTCCAAACCACACCATCAAACAGCGTTCCGCAACTAAAACAAACTTATCCTGCGCGCCGGCACAACTACCCTGTCACCGTTCTCCAGCGGAAAATCATCATCCGGATTGCCGTCATTAAGTATACCCTCGACATCAATAACAAACTCCTGCTCATTCCCTTCACGATCACGTCTCAAAATTTTCACGTTTTTCTTGTTGGCATATTGCGGCAATCCGCCCATTTTAAAGATTAAATGCATCATCGTGAATGGTTCCGCCGCAGAGAACTGATACATCCCCTGTTTCCGCACCTCCCCAAGAACAAGCACCTCTCTCCTTTCGTCTATGGTTCCCTGCCCTGGCGCCGAAGAGTAAACATAAGCAATATCATTATTCCTCAGCGAAACATCAGGAACAGAAGGACTACCATCCTCTTTAACGAGCAAATATTCCTCACCTTCAAGAGCGGGCGCCACTGCCGATAAAAGACCGCCCCGTACAATCTTAACTTTTGCTTTTGTTGCCGAAGCCTTTAACCCACCAGCACGCAGGAGCGCGTCATTAAGTGAAATGGTATCTCCTGCACCCACCCTTATAAGACCGGGACGATTCACCGCCCCGGAAACTCTGACATTATCATACGAAGCTCTCAAAATCCTGACCTTGACATTCGCAGTTCTGAAATCCCTCTGCTTCAGGACCTCTTCTATTTTCTCAGCCGCCTCTTCTTCCGTCTTATTGAAAAGAAAAACCGGTCCAATATAACCCATCTGAACAGCGCCAATTTCGTTTACCGGATAACTTCCATCCAATGTCGGATCTTCTTTAACGGTTATCTGCAGTAAACAATCCGTCTGTATCGTCAGATCACTCCCATCAGCATTCCTGTACCCAGCCTCCGGCGGCAGTTCAGGCAGACCAATATCAGGCCTTTCAGGCGCGTCCAGATCAACAGAACTCGAAACATCAGATTCATCCGTGAGATCACCAATACCCCGGAATTCATAAAGCCTGTATTCCCTGTTACGCAAGGAACATCCGCAGAAAGCAAGCATAACGGCCATTACCCCTGCCAAGAACAGAAATCTCTTCTTTTTATAAACACATTGTTTCTTCACGAAAACGCCGCCTTTATCATTATACCCCGATGCCGGACGAATACCTGCACACTCATTGCCTAATTTATTATCAATAATATTACACAATAATGTCAAATTGACAAACATTATGCACATCATCATACATCATCATATCCTATTTAACCGCCATGTCCGCATTATACAGCAATTCAAGCGCTTGAGGAAGCACAAAAGCTTCTGTTACGCCATTAATCACCGACCGCGGGATACATAATTTCGGTTAGAATTGATGGGCGTACAACAAATCCGCCGTGACAATATCACGGCTGTATTCCAAAGTCTCAATGTCGCTCATTCTCTCGACGTGCCGTGCCGACACACTGAATTTTATGCTTCTCGTAACAGCAAAGGAAGTGCCGACACTGCTGATCCATGTGCTATAATCATTATGAGTTGTCACTATTCCAAACTCATCAAGCCACTTTGTGTCACTCGTAGATCCGGTTTCCTTATACAAATTTTCCCTTGTCGAATATGTCGAGGAAAACATCAGTGTAATATATGACACAAGCGGATACGAAGCATTTATCCCGCTGGTCCAGTCACGATATTCGGTTTCATCATCATTGCTTGGCTCAACAAAACTATACCTGGAATACAATCCGACAGACGAAGCCAATCCCTTCCACTTAAAATCATAACCATAAGTCTCATGCGCCTCGAAAGCAGAACTGAACCCGCCACGCAGCCCCCTGTCATAACTGATGGTCTGCAGTGTGCTTTTGCTCATCCTGGTCTTTAAAGCCGCCGAAGCGGAAAAAGACGCCTGATCCGAGTCCCCTTCATAAACACTCTCCGTTTCATCAACGTCTGAAGCTGTTTGCGAAACATCATAATCGTATGCATACCCAAGCGACGTTCCAAACCCCACAGACAGCACTGAAGCTTCCGTAATCTGAAAACCAACCCCCTTATCACGCGCGAAACCGGCAGAACCATAAAATGAATAATCAACCTGGCGCGTATCGGGCCTGTCCGGTTCAGCATAATCCACTTGCGTGGAGCCGGCTTTGATACCCGCCACAAGACCGGGTAACAACTGTTTCTCCATGAGAAGACTCTCGAAATATACCGTTCTTTCCTGATCCTTGAAATCGTCCGAACGTGGAACAAGATCCATCCTGCTCGCTGACATACCCACGTTCATTTCCCTGGCCAAACGCCAGTCCATGTCAATGCCTGCCGTATTTCTCATGTATTCGTAACGCTGTCCGCCATACTCATCGGTTAATCCTCTGACATCAATGTAATCTGTCCTGTATACAAAACTATCATGCAGAAACGCCTTAACAAACGGCGTCAATTCAACCTCGGAAGACAAGTTTCCGAAAATACCTTCTTCCGCAAGATACACGTTGAATTCGTCCTCCTGTGTCTTAAGAGGATAGTGCCTGTAGTTAGCCGATACTGAAACATCCAGATCACTGCGCCTCGTAACAATAAGATAATTTCCCAGATCCAGCGTCGTAGAAATGGGCCATTCCTGCCCTTCCTTAATGATGGTGCCCCTTTCATTCTGTTGAATGAAATCCGTACCCGCCCCCGAGCTTCTGGTATACCTGTAACCTGCGGACTGCGAAATTTTTATTGTGGAATAAAACGGCCCTACACGCACAGTCGCGTATTCCGGAACGCTAAGCTCGCGATGATTTGAAAATCTCAACTGCTGACCGGAAACAGAAGAGACCATGCTCACGACAGAGGCAAGAACACAAAGCCATAACCAAAATGAGCATGTTAACTTACTATCCACGCGCTTGTCGTGTTTCAGCCAATTCATTGCGCTTCTCCTCCGCGTCCAAATCGTTCTGTCAAATATTCTGCCCCATCTTTGGGCTGATCAACGTTTTACTTTGGTTATTAGTTATTGGATATTGAACCCATCTTTCCCCATCATTAAGAAAATACAATTTCAGACAGGATACACATTAACCACGGAGTTCACAGAGGCACAGAGAATACAGGATGCCCGAGGTTGCATCAAATCCAATATTGCTTCGCAATACCTGATTTGATGCAACGTTGTTGTCATGGAGTAAGAATGGAGCAACAGGCTAATCATATACCTCATCTCCTCCAACATGCAAAGTATTGATTTAATTTTTGAAACATTCGTTTCTGAATTAAATCAACTCTCTTCTTTTCTTTCTCCTCCGAATCTCCGTGTACTCCGTGGTAAATATTCCCTTTCCCACACTTGGTTATTGGACATTCAATTCTCTTTTCTTCATGCCCGTTTTTTCATTTTATTTTTGACACTACTGTTCAAATCGCCCGATAGAAACCAACCTTATTCACGATATTTTAAGAAAATGCCAAGCCTTGTTCTAGCCTGTCCAAAATCATCAACCATCCTGAAAAGTCCATAACGCTCTAACAGTGCCTTCCACAATTCCTCCTGCTCATCTCTTGAAAGCTCGGATATGTCAGGCGCCTTTATGGCAAAACCATATTCACTAAAAGCGGATACGGATGCATCACTTGTGCCCAGTAGTAATAACATCATCTCACGGTTCAATACATGACACCGCTCAGCACGTTCCCGGCTCCAGTCAGGAAAATAACAGAACGGCCCCAATTCAAGACCTTTGGGCAAAGTCAACCCGGATTCAACCGCAAGATAGGTGTCTTGGGTCAAAAGCATGTCACCCGGTTCCGATATCTCCCGCAAAAGCCGACCGACCTTTCTCAGCTTCATAAGCGGCGGTTCATCATTCACGCGAGGCCAAATCCGGTCAATATCATGCACAAACCAACCGTGCGCCAACGGCGAAGACATCGCGGACAGAACCGATAGCATGAACATAGCAGACGCCAATACCACGAGAAGTTCGTCTTTTTTAATGATATTGACAGCCAACACAGCCGTGCCAACAGCGAATAACGGATAAATCATGACCTGATACTCATCATAAGGAAATGGCGCGGCTATATGAATAATCGCAACAAACAATGTCGAACACCACAGCAATGGCAATAACAAACCACGAGCCCTGCCGGTTTCACTATTGCGAATTAATCCACAAAACCTTATCAGTAAACAGCAGATAAGAACAGCGAATGCGATAAAGTACGCCCCTGCCAAACGGGCAATTGAGCCGGCTTTCAAAAACAATCCGTAAATGAAGCTGTCACAACTTCTGCCTGCATGATATTCAACGAGACCAAACCACACTGCACCGGGTGCCCGCAATAAGAACGGCATAAAGACCACACAGCATACAGCAGTAGCGCCTATCCCGAACCATGCCCATGTAGCCGTCTCGCCGCCTGGATGTACTGCCCGGCTCTGCGCGCCCGCTGATCTTCCGTACTTTATACGCATAATGAGCATTCCAAGGAAAACAACAGGTACCACTACTAACGCTGACGTGCGCGTACACCCGGCAAAACCAATCAGAATACCGGCAAGAAACGCAAAGCCGGCACTTCCGCATCTTGATATCAAGGAAGTTTCATCACAAGCACAGCGCTTCCCTTTACAGGCTGAACTCAATGCCAGAAAACCAAGCAATAACAATAGGGCTGTCAGAGAATATGTTTTTACTATAGCGCTGAAATAACATTGATAGACATTAATCCCAACGAGCATAAAAGCGATTATACCCGCCAGACGTGAAGCCGCCGGACGCTCGCCTCGTTCCTTTGAAATCCGGTATGCCAACAGCCCCGCACATAACGAACATATGAAACCCAGCAGTGCGCTGAACAAACGGCCGCCAACTAAGCCCCATCGCTCCACAAGAGGCATTGCCAACGCGTAAACGTACGAAACAACAGGCCCCTGTGTACTGGCAAAATCAACATAAGGAAGGTATCCGCGCGATACCAGTCTCGCGCCATACAGATACCAGCCTTCATCCTGGTTAAGGTCACCCAGAAAAACCGCCACACCCAGCAATACCACTGTCGCTGTAACACTCAATGCCCCCAAGACAATGAAACACACATTTAGACGAACACGCGCAATAGAAGAAGATCCTGCCATTAACCGCCCATCCTTAATTTTATCCCCTGTATTTGCCCAAAAATCCAGCCACTTACTTCATGAAAGAATCAGTATCATGATCCTGGATGCACCAGCGGCAATCCTTTATCACATAATGGACATTTGTCCGGTTCATACATCAAAGGTTTATTTCTGAGAAGACTGTATGTGGGATAATCGAAAGAAACATCTCCACTGCTCCGGTCAACCAGAAAAGCCAGGGCAACTATTTCACCACCGGCATTTTTTACTATATCGATTGTCTCTTGAATTCTGCCTCCGCGTGTAACCACGTCCTCCGCGATAATAACACGTTCACCCTTATCTATTTTGAAACGCCGAAGCAAAAGAACCCCTTCTTTCTTTTCCGCAAAAATGGAACGTACATCAAGAATACGGGCAATTTCATGCCCCACAACAAGCCCACCCATGGCAGGTGCAATTACGCTGTCCACCTTCAGTTTTTCGCCCATGTCTCCGCGCATCTTATCAACAAGAGAATTACACAATCTGCCAGCCAGCCCGGGATAACACAACACCTTCGCACACTGGAAGAAACGATCACTGTGCAGACCGGAACGAAGTTCGAAATGTCCTTCCAACAACGCCTCCGTATCCCGAAATATCGTCATAGCTTCTTCCTGAGTCACAATAATCCCCTCCTTTTCGCCGCGTAAACTGCCAGCTACATGTCACTTATCCATTACAAGACCACGCCTCATGAAAGTAGGAATATCCATATCTTCGCCATCCTGCACCGTTGGTTCCAAATCCTTGAATCGGCCTTTACTCGACGACTCTAACGCAAGCTTTGTTTGAGTCTGACCTTGCCTGTGTCTTTTCGGCAAATCACTTTCAACCGATTCCACAGCCGCATCCACTCGTGCCGCCCCGTCGGATAACACCGGTGTCCAGCGATCAGCAGCCACCACCGTAACCACTACCCTGTCATGCCATACATCATCAACAACAGTCCCCATAATAATATCATTATCCTTTGCCATTTTCCTGGAAACAGCATCCATGATATCGTTTATTTCCTTAAGAGTCAGATCGTATCCGCCCGCAATACTGACAAGCATAGAACCGGCATTGGCTATAACATTTCCACGTTCCAGCAGAGAGTTCTCAAGCAAGGCGCCTATCGCTTCTCTCGCCTTGTTCTTCCCTTTCCCTGCTCCATATCCAAAAGTGCACACACCACCGCTATCCTTGATTACTTTCCGCAGATCACTGAAATTCAGGTTTATTAAACCAGGCCGAACAAGCGCCTGCTCAATAGAACATATACCTTCTCCTATTACCCGGTCAGCTTTCTCAAATGTCTCAGCTGCATTTGCCAGTCCCACCGACTCGGCAAGTCTGTCATTCGGAATAACAATGAGTGTATTTCCAGCCTCAGTTAACTTGACAACAGCGCTGTCCGCCTGCGTCCTTCTCTGTCTGCCTTCAAACTTGAAGGGAAGAGTAACGAAACATAGAGTTACAGCGCCAGCAGAGGCCGCTGCAGCAAGAACTGCCGGCGCTGCACCGGTGCCGGTTCCACCACCAAGACCGGCAATAAGAAAAACGAGTTTCGCGTTGGAAAACAATCCGCCAATCATTGCCATGTCGTCTTCCGCCGCGCGCCTGCCCAGTTCCACGTCGCCACCAGCCCCCAACCCGTCAGTATGATTCACGCCAATCTGAAGTTTGACAGCCGCTTTTGAGTTCGCAAGCGATTTTGAATCAGTATTGACCACAGCGATTACAGCATTACCAACCCCAGCCGAATTAATCTGATCAACAATTTGACAGCCTGCATCGCCCAATCCAACTATGACAACATCAGAATCATTCATGGCCTGAACCCGTTCCTGTTACTAACGTCTGAAAATACCCTTAAACCAGCCGCCTAACGATACCCCTGATCTCCTTTTATCCTGCATCTTGAACCCGTACTGCGCCAAGCCGCAGCAAGTCGCGTACTCAGGTCCCTCGGTAGCCACTGCCAATCCACTCACATTCCTCGGCCTCCCGATTGAACACGGCAATGAAAACACGTCCTCAACAAGAGTCACAATTTCCTTTAAATGCGCGCCACCACCGGTAAGAACCACTCCAGCACCAATATGATGAAGAATACCACTGACCTCCAGCCGCCTCCTGATCACATCTATCATTTCTTCAACACGCGCGTTTATAACTTTATGCAGGGATTTCACGCTCACTGTGCACCCTGGAAAACCAACTTCAGCAGGCAATGCGATCCGCGCGGGCCCAACAGCTGTCTTCACAACAGCACAACCAGATTCCCGTTTCACATCCTCGGCCTGCAGCATGGGAATGTTAAAGGCCAAAGCAATGTCATTAGTAATATGATCTCCGCCAACTCCAAGCACACCAGCATCAGCCACAACGCCATTGGTATACGCCAGATAGTTTGTCGTTCCACCACCCAGATCTATGACAACCGCTCCGCTTTGCTTCTGCTCCGCGCTCAATACAGCCAAAGCAGAACATAATCCACTGAAAACAACATCTTGAACATCAACTGAAAGACTGCTCACAACTTTTATCGTATTGTTAAGCCGATTCCTTATCCCATGTAAAACCAGCATGTCTAATGACAACTTGGCGCCTTCCATACCCTCAGGCTTTATCACCTGCTCCTGATCATCAATACAGAATTGCTGACAAATTGTATGCAAAATCTCGCGGTCAACAGGAAGATTAACAGCTCTGGCTACTTCCATTACCTGGTCAATATCGTCACGCGTAATTTCACCATCTTTATCAAGAACCGGAACCGTGCCGCGGTTCATCAGACTACTTATATGCCCTCCTGACGCCGCGAGGTGAACTTGCCGAATCGCCACCTTTCCGCTCTCTTCCGCCATTGCCAACACGGACCGTGTGCATGTAATTGCATTTTCCAGATCAACAACTTCGCCCTTCCGTATTCCGGCGCTGGGTTCTTCCCCTATACCGGTTATCATTACACAACCGTCCTCACGCATCTCAGCGACAAGAGCCAAAACCTTTGATGTGCCAATCTCTAACGCAACAACCGGTGCAACAGACATTATGACATTCCCTTGCTTCTAACCTGCCATCAATTCTCAGCGTAAACTTTGTCTTCAAAAGTCGAATCAAATCTGCTTTTCGCTTTGCCCTCATCAGACTGCAAAACCCGGGCAAGATGGCTAAGCCTCTTCTGTAAATGCCGCTTGGACTGAGAAGTCACCTCACCCATTCCGTTCCAGGCCAGCTTATCCATCTTGTCGCCAGCCAAATATAATACCAGATAATCCTTGTTACTTACATCAATGCTTTGAATATATATACCGATCCTTGGATCATCACAAATATTCAATACCTGAACTGCGGCATATTCCCATCCGTAGAGCCTGTCTCCCGGCCGTAAACTCCTGTCCCCGCCGCTATGCCCCGTAATAACAGGCAATGTGTTCAATCCTGACTTTACCCCGAAAATAAAACCATCGCTGTCAACACCAAGCTCACCGCGTCTGCCGGCTCGCGCAATAGCCGTTCTCTCAATAATCTTTATCCTTAAGGTGTCAGGAATAACACGGCTTATTTCCATCGACTTCACATTCGGCGCAAGCGTCATAAATTCTTTTCGAATTTTGTCAATATCCACATCAAAAAGATTCATTCCTTCCTCTGTGCGCGTATATTCCCTGACAAGCTCGGCCGTAATGACCGCGTTATCCGCAACCTCAACATTCAGGTTGACAATATTAAACCTGTCATTATCAAAAATAAGCCAGGCACAGAGCAATCTTAAACTAATCCATCCCCCAATAATAACAGCCGATATTAATGCCAAAATAAAAACAAATCCAGCAACCTTTCGCACATCCCCGTGACGATTCCGGTCCCGACGAGCGGAAACCCATAATATCGGCTTACGCCTTGCGTTCCGTCCGGCTTCAGCCTTTCTTTTTTTTGATCTCTTCTTACCGTTAAACCACATAAAATATCTTTCTTCTTACCACCCGGCCTGCCTCGCCGAATCCACCTCAGGCGGATACAAGAAATTTACCACGGAGAACACGGAGGCACAGAGAACACAAATTCCGGAGGTTACATCAACTCCAATATTGCTTCGCAATACCTGATTTGATGCAACGTTGGTGTCAGGGAGTAAACCTCCGAGACAACTTCCCTCCCTGTCCCGGCAATAGCCCGCTATTGCGATCGAAGCCGGATCCCCACTTCTCACTTGGATATTCCTTGTTGGTTATTGGATATTCAATCTCCCTTACCTCATCTCCTCCAACATGCAAAGTATTGATTTAATTTCGGACGTCAGTCCCGGAATTAAATCAACTCTCTTCTCCGAATCTCCGTGTCTCTGTGGTAAAAACTCTCTCTTCTCCTTCTTTCTCCTCCTCCGCCGCGCCTCGCCGAAGCTCTCTTGCG
>JAQBFJ010000114.1:0-10450 GCA_032123435.1 Verrucomicrobiota bacterium | reverse complement strand
CCTTCCGGGGCAAGGCGAGGACCTTCCCCTCAGGTCCGGAAGGACCTTCCGGGTCCAAGGACGGGTCCGAGGACAACGCGGGAGCGCCCGTCTTAGCAAAGAAGCTTCGACGAGGCAAGCCGGGTGGTAAAAGAAAGATGTTTACGCCGAGGCCTGACGGATTATTTGCGCGGGAAAATGTCCACGTCATAAAATGCCCAATTGCCTCTAGGCAGGCCGGCGGCACGGAAATTCAGGAGAATTAGTCCGTCCGGAAAAGTATAAGGAAGTCCATGCAGAACTTCTTCTTTTCCTGATGAGTCCGTAATGGTTTTACCGCGGATATAGGATTTGCTGGGTCCAAGTAATTCCGTTACGGAGGACACAGGTTGTTCCTTGGCGACAAGAACCTGTACGGCCTCGAAACGTTCTGCGAGGGAAGCTTTTGAGGAGCGCCATGTACGGACGGCCTTGCCTTTTTCGCTGACTGTTAAACAGCCGGCCATTAAGATCACCAGTAAAAAGGGAAGTAATCGTTTCATTTTTATCTGCCTTTATTTGATCAAATTTGTTAAATAAACGAGTTAAAAGAACATTATCTTTGGATAATGGAAAAAACACAAGGATTTTTATCAGCTTCATTTTTCCTGATTAATAGGTGAAGATTATGGATCTATTAGCTCACGCTTTATACGGAAGCACAATATGCAGTAAGTCGGGCTTAGCTGGCGGCAGAAAAGGAAATGGCCGCAGGTTCGTGACGGACTGGACTTTCTGGTATGCGGGTGCGTTTGGCATCATGCCGGATATTATATCCATGGGTGTTCCTTTCGTTTTGTTCTGGCTGAACGGGACGCCGGGACATTTCTTTGGAAATTTCGATGAGAACGGCATAACGCTCTATCGATATATGCACAGTATGATAACAGCGGCTGTGGTTGTGTTGATTCTACGTTTGATCTATAAGCCGTTGTTCGTCCCGTCACTGGCATGGCTGGTTCATGTTCTGCTGGATTCGCTGACTCACAATCTGGGAAAATTTCGTACGACACTTTTTTACCCGATCACCGATTGGGCTTTTGAAGGAATGGCGTGGTGGCGTTATAATGAAGTTGTAATGGCATATTGGATTATCCTGCCAATCATGTGGTCGGGCATAGTAATCTGGCGTCATTGTTCCCGGCCATTATCGGGATATAATGGTGGAAAATAACATCGTATTTCTTTCCGGGTCTAAAGGCGACCTGTTGTTTATCAGGAATCTTTTGTTTAAAAGAGAGCATCGCGATTAATCTATAATGTTGACCGGCTGAACCATGAAGGATATCATCATTTTTCCTGTTGATAGCGTTATATTTTGAGGGGGGGGATAAATAAAAGATGACAGAAGATATACAGGGGAAACCGGGTCAGGAGAAAAAAGATGTGTCTTCACCTCAGGTTCAAGACCAGAAGAAGCCGAAAAAACAGCCGGAATATACACCACAGCCATTGAGTGGGCGCGGCATGCTGACATGGTTTGTGTTATTTGGCTTATTGCTCCTGATGTTTTATTTCTGGCGTGAGAGTCGGCAAGGTTATGAAAACCTGAATTACAATCCTGAGTTCGTGAATCTTGTGGCAGAAGGACGAGTTGTAAGCTGTGAAGTTGTCAGGGATGTTTCCGGCATTGATTACGCGCGCGGCGAATTTATGGAAGATTCGGCCAGACCTGAGATCAAGAAAAGATTCAAAGTTATTGTAAGAGCCGGCGATGGTCTTGAGCAGTATCTTAATGAGCGGAACGTGGAGTGGAAATACGTATCAGGGAATCCTTATTTATGGTCGCTTGTATCCAGTATTCTGCCTGTTATTTTGATATTCGGCGTACTTTATTTTCTTATTATGCGTCAGATGCGATCGGCTGGACATGGCGCATTAAGTTTTGGCAAGAGTCGAGCCAAGCAGTTAAACAGGGAAACGAACAAAGTTACTTTTGCTGATGTGGCAGGGATTGACGAGGCCAAGGAAGAAGTGGAAGAGATAGTGGAGTTTCTTAAGGATCCCAAGAAATTTCAGACGCTTGGCGGCCGTATTCCCAAAGGTGTTCTGTTGATGGGGTTGCCGGGCACGGGCAAGACATTATTAGCCAAGGCGATTGCGGGTGAGGCGAATGTTCCTTTTTTCAGCATTAGCGGATCGGATTTTGTGGAGATGTTCGTTGGGGTTGGCGCATCGCGTGTACGGGACATGTTTGAACAGGGCAAAAAAAGCGCGCCATGCATTATTTTTATTGATGAAATAGACGCTGTCGGGCGCAGTAGATTTACCGGAATAGGCGGTGGGCATGATGAGCGAGAACAGACGCTTAACGCGCTTCTTGTTGAAATGGATGGATTTGAATCACAGGAGGGTGTGATAATTCTTGCGGCGACGAACAGGCCGGATGTACTGGATCCAGCTTTGCTCAGGCCGGGCCGTTTTGACCGGCAGATCGTGATAGATTTACCCATGATAGATGGGCGTGAAGCTATTCTGAAAATACACAGCAAAAACATCAAGCTGGCGGACTATGTTGAGCTTCGCCATCTGGCAAGAGGCACGCCGGGCTTTTCAGGTGCGGACCTTTCGAACCTGCTTAATGAAGCCGCTTTGCTGGCAGCGCGGTCGGGTGAGGTATCCGTTCAGACAAAGCATCTTGAAGAAGCTCGCGATAAGGTGAAATGGGGAAGAGAACGGCGGAGCCGTGTTCTTGGCGACAAGGAAAAAAGAATTACGGCATATCATGAATCAGGCCATGCTCTTGTAATGTATTCAGTGGAAGAAAGCGAACCGCTGCACAAGATTACAATTATACCAAGAGGCGTTGCTTATCTTGGCGCTACGATGCAGTTGCCGGAAAAGGATCTGTATATTGAAAGTCGGACCAAATTGCGCGGGACGCTTGCCAGCATGATGGGTGGGCGTGCTGCGGAAGAAGTGATATTTAAAGAGGTAACAACAGGAGCGAGTTCGGATTTGAAAGAAGCAACTCGTATTGCGCATTTAATGGTATGCGAATGGGGCATGAGCAAAGATCTTGGTCCACAGACATATGGTGAGAACAAAGAATTAATGTTTTTAGGCAGAGAAGTGTCTCGCACCCAGAATTACAGCGAGCATACAGCCCAGAAAATAGACGTGGAAGTAGGCAGAATGCTGGAAGAAGCATATCAGTGTGCGCTGAAAATAATAACGACTAATCGCGATAAACTTGAAAAAATCGCGGAAATGCTTCTTGAACGTGAGACGCTTGAAGGAAGGGATGTGGAAGAAATAACGAAAATAGGGCGTATTTTGTCCCATGAAGAAAGAGAAAAAGAAGACGCGCTGAATGATGAGAAGAAGGATGCAGAACCTGGCAAGGAACCTGAAGACAAATAAAAAAACGGATCTTTATTTGACATGGAAGTGTCGGGATCATGTTTTTCCGGTTAGTGAACGGCCCTTGATTATGGGTATTTTGAATGTTACGCCGGATTCTTTTTCCGATGGCGGGTGTTATATAGATTCCGAAACGGCTATTGGGCAAGGCATGGCCATGCTTGAAGCCGGGGCTGATATTATTGATGTTGGTGGAGAGTCAACACGACCGGGCGCGGATAAGGTGCCGACATCGACAGAACTTGAGCGGGTGATACCGGTGATAGAGGGACTCAGCGAAAGGGAGAAGTTAATTATTTCGATTGATACGATGAAAAGTGAAGTTGCGCGCCGGGCATTGGGAGCAGGTGCTTCGATAATAAACGATGTTTCGGCTTTGACGCATGATCCTGAAATGAAAAGTGTGGCTGGAGAATTCGGGGCTGGTGTAGTGCTGATGCACAGACAGGGAACATCCCGTACGATGCAGGACAATCCGCAGTACGAGGATGTGGTGAAAGATGTTGTCGATTATCTGAACGGTCGTATTGAGGAATTAGAAGCATTTGGCCTGGATCGTGCCGCGATGGCCGTGGATCCGGGCATTGGTTTTGGTAAGACGGTTGAACACAACATCAGTTTATTGGCAAATATGGATGTCATGGAAAATTGCGGCCGGCCGGTTGTTGTTGGTGTGTCGAGAAAGAGCTTTCTCGGCAAATTAACGGGTCGGGATATACAGGAACGGCTGGGCGGCAGTTTGGCCGCGATGGTTTTTTGTATTTTAAAAGGTGCGCATGTTATAAGGGTTCATGACGTAAAAGAATCGTGCGACGCTTTACGCGTTGTGACGGCGCTAAAATGTGCTCGGAAGGAATAGCATGATGGCATTATGGAACAGTATAGTGTCTTTTGGTGTGGCGGGTCTTTTGCAGGTAATAGTCCTGGCTTTTGTATTTTACTATATATTCATCTTTTTCCGCGGCACACGCGGTGCGCAGGTGCTTGTAGGGCTTACGATTCTTCTCTTGTTTTTCATAGGCGCCACGCAGTTGATGCAATGGGTGGAGTTAAACTGGCTTCTTAGAAAATTGTCTGTAGGGTTGGCCGTGGCTTTGCTTGTGATTTTTCAACCGGAAATCAGGCGGGCATTAGCCGAGTTGGGGAAACAGCCGGTGTTTCACACATCGGAGGAAAGACGTTCGGTAATAGATCAGGTGGTTCAGGCGGTTGAACTGCTCGCGGAGCACCGGATTGGCGCATTGATAGCAATTGAACGTGAAATAGGGACGCGTTCAATACAGGAAAGCGGAATTAAATTGGAGGCAAAGGTTGTTCCTGAACTACTTGCCAGCATTTTCTTTCCTCATACACCTCTTCATGATGGTGGCGTAATTATAAGTAATAACCGTATTGTGGCGGCAGGTTGTGTTTTCCCTCTGTCGTACAAAACTGATTTACACAAGACATTGGGAACCAGGCACAGAGCGGGAGTAGGCATGAGCGAAGAAACGGATTCTGTGGTGATTGTTATATCCGAAGAAACAGGCACAATGTCGGTATGTTACCGGGGCCGGCTGAGCAGTGGGCTGGATAGTGACCGGTTAAAACGTTTTCTGCTTTCTCTTTTGAGGGACAAGCAATCCAGCAGCGTTTGGCGTCGCGCGCAGGAACAATTGGATCTTACACCGGAAGGTATTGCCAAATCGGAACAAATGGCGGGACAGGAGAAGAGCAATGAAAGTTGATTTAGGGCCATTAAAGAATATTCTTTTGCATAACTGGTCGCTCAAGGTTCTTGCCTTAATTGTGGCATTGCTCACGTTTTACGGCATAAGAAGTGTTACCAGCGATAAGGTAGTTTACGATTTGCCTTTAAGAATAGATGCCGGTGAATGGATTGCGATGCATGACCAGCAGAAGAGCGTTAGCGTTACTTTTCGCGGGTCGGATTCCGATTTGAAAAAACTGGATCCTAATCGGATGGAGGTATTGGTAAGTACGAGAGTTGATCAGAATGGATCCGCCAGAAGAATAATGATCGGCACGCGTGATGTTTATCATAAAGCCGGGCCTGGTGTAAGGGCGGTGAGCATTGTGCCGGAATCGGTTCAGGTTGCTTTTGATCGCAGGATAGAGAAAATCGTTCCAGTTGCCCCTCCCGTGGTGACTGGCCGACCGTTAATCGGGAAAGCAGAAGTTGATTATTATCCGCGTGAGGTCAAATTGAGAGGGCCCAGCCGTTCTTTAGAGGGAAAGAAGATAGTGGAGGTGGAAAGAATAGACATTGAAGGTTGTAAGGCATCATTTTCCAAACAGGTTGCGGTATTTTGTCCTGGCGAGATCGGTAAATACGAAATAGAGCCGTCCGAGATAAAGATTGAGGTGAATATTGTTACGGAATCGGCTTCGCGGCAATTGGAAAAAAAGAAGATTATGGCAATTGTCGAACAGAGCAGGTCTTATGATGTTGTGTGTGAACCTGATGTAGTGAGCGTTTTCCTGTATGGCAGTGAAAAAGTTTTGGATGGTGTCCAGCCCGACATGGTGAAAGTATTTGTTGATTGTACGGGTTTGGATGTTTCAAAAAGCCATCGTTTGCCCGTCAACGTGCATTTGCCGGCCGGCATGAATGCGACGGCGACAGCGGATCCGGGAAAAGTTAAGGTTATTTTTAAGGTTCATACTGAAAAAGAAGATCAAGAAAAGGTTGAGAAATAGAAATGGCTACAGGTCGAAATGAAACAGAGAGCGGATTGCGATGCATGTGGGGCATTCTTCTTCTGGTGTTATTCTTTTTCGGAATACTCAGTCTTTACTCGTATGATTGGACTGATGTCAGTCTTCTGCACGCGCACGAAGAATATCGGACGCCACATAATCTCATAGGCCTTGCAGGGGCCTGGTTATCGTTTGTTCTTTTTGCCCTTTTAGGGGTGGGCGCATATCTTACACCGTTCTGGTGTCTCTTCTGTGGATTTGCTCTTATTATTTATCGTGAAGAAAAAGCATGGCCCAGGCTTACATGGTGTTCTGTGACATTATTGGCATTGGCCATGATTCAGGAAATTTATCCGGACGCATGGGCTTCTACGCGCGAACATTTAAACATAGGCGAAGCGACTGGCGGCATTGTCGGAACGCTGATCATGCGCGGATTTCTTATCAAGTGGCTCAGTCCGGTAGGCGCGGGCATGTTGATGTGGTCTGTTTTTATCGTGTCGTTGTTCATGTTCGTGGAGTTTCGGAATGTAATTAAATTCTATCACAGTCTTCAAGCCGGCTATGCTGTATTACGGAAGAAAATAATAGCGTTTATAAACGAGAAACAGGATAGAGGGCATATAATCGACAGGGAAAATCGTGATATCGAGAAACGCCGCAAACAGCTTGAAAAAATAATAAAGAAAGAACAAGCCGAACAGGAGAAGGTGAAAACCGATTCGCAGAAGGACCGGATCAAGGAGCCTGGAATTATTCGAGCTGCCAGAGAGCTTCTGCCCAAGAAGAAAGTTCAGGCAAAAGAAGAGTCGGCTAAACCATCCAGGGTTGTTCAATCGGACAAGAAAACATCTGCGAATGTAAAAACTGATACTGATACAGGAAGCTCTTCACGGTCGGACTACAAACTTCCTTCATTGGATTTATTGGATCCGGTGCAGGCATCGAGCACTAAAGGAATAACAGTTGATTCGGGTTTAACTTCAAAAGTGCTGATAGAAACTTTAAAGGAATTCGGCATAGAGGCGGAAGTGACTAACGTGGAAAAGGGGCCTGTGGTTACCCGCTATGAACTTCTTCCTGCGCCTGGTGTCAGAGTGGAAAGAATTGCCAGTCTGTCGAACAATCTGGCTTTATCGTTGAAAGCCACCAGTGTGCGTGTACAGGCGCCTGTGCCGGGCAAGGGTGTTGTTGGGATTGAAGTACCCAATTCCATTGCAAAAATGGTTTTCATACGTGAAATCCTTGAAGGAGAAAAATGGTCTAGCAGCAAGGCGAAATTGCCTATGTTATTGGGCAAAAATATCGGGGGGTCAGATATTATTGCGGATCTGGCGGATATGCCGCATCTGCTTATTGCCGGTGCGACTGGTGCGGGAAAAACGGTTTGCATGAATTCAATATTGGCCGGCCTTCTTATGTCACGAAGTCCTGATGACATGCGCCTGCTTCTTGTTGATCCCAAGATAGTCGAATTTTCGGTTTATGCCAATTTACCGCATCTGGTTGTTCCAGTGATCACAAATCCCAAAAAAGTAGCGCTTGGCTTGAGATGGGCCATTAATGAGATGGAAAAGCGTTATAAGCTGTTTGCGAAAGTCGGCGTGCGCAATATAGATGGATTCAACAACAGAGCGAACGTGGCGCAGGAGGATATGTTCAAACCGGAGCCCCAGACATCCGACAAGGAAGGAAAGATTCCGGATAAAGTACCGTATATCGTGATTGTTATAGATGAATTGGCGGATCTCATGTTGGTTGATCAGGCTGAAATAGAAAACTGTGTGGCCAGGCTTGCTCAGCTATCAAGAGCCGTTGGCATTCATATGATTCTTTCAACACAGCGTCCGTCCGTGAATGTTATTACCGGGACAATAAAAGCCAATTTCCCCGCGCGCATTGCGTTTCAGGTGGCACAAAAAGTTGACAGCCGCACAATTCTTGACTCTATGGGCGCCGAAAAGCTTCTAGGGCGTGGCGATATGCTGTACCAGCCTCCCGGTACGAGCAAAATCATGCGAGCCCAGGGCGCTATGACCACCGACGCTGAAATCAGGCGAATAGTGGATTTCATAAAGGAACAGGAAGGTCCTCGATACGAAGTGGCAATCCAGGAGAAAATAGACAAACAAGGCAGTGCCTTACAGGATAACGGGGAGGAAGATGAACTACTCGTGCAGGCAACGGAAATTATTCGGGAAACACGGCGTGCCTCGACTTCCTCGCTTCAGCGGCGGCTGAGAATAGGATATACACGCGCCGCGCGGATAATGGATATACTGGAAGAAAAAGGAATAGTCGGTCCCCCCAGAGGGTCTGATCCGAGGGAGATCCTTCTTGATCTGGACGGAGAAGTGCCCAACAATGTTGTTAATGAGGAGGAAGATAAAGAAATGTCTTCCGATGATGATAATAATGGATAATATTATTTTGACGGACAACACATAGCTGTTTTGTTTATAGAATCGGAAAAATTAAGCCATTTGCAGATGGGATTTGACCCGCCTTCGCAAGAAAGCTTCGGCGAGGCAGGCAGGATTAAGACAGGATTGTCCAGGAAATATGGATAAAAATACCCGAAGATTTCTTGAAAATATTTTCTTCGGATGGCTAAATAGATAGAATCGGATGGCAGGTACAATGACAATAGGCGAACAATTACGACAAGCGCGTCTCAGCCGGGATCTTACGGCTTCCAAAGTAGCCGCAGAAACCAAAATGAAGGTACAGACGGTAGAAGCCATCGAACGGAATGATTTCGGCCGCATACCGGCTCCCATCTATTGCAAGGGATTCATTAAACTCTACGCGGAATATGTCGGACTTGATCCCCGGCCGCTGATAGATGAATATGTGGCCGCTTATGCGCCGCCTTCACAGATTCAAACTGAACTTTCTGTTCCCGAAGAAATGCCGGAACCGGAACCTGGAAAACGGCAGAGGTTTTCTTTCCTGCGGCACGAGAGCTCTGACCATGACGAGGAATTGAAAGCGGTTCCGGAACAAGCAGAAGAAGCGAACAAATCGGAACAGGATTCCGAACAAAAACGGGAAATGGATTTGTTTGATCATATTGGGCATTACAGGAAACCGATAGACAAATTACGGAAGATGCTTAATTTTCCTGATATCCGCGAGACCATTGTGCGGCTCAGCCTGGAATTCTGGCAAAAAAGTTGTCAAAAGTTTAAATTGTTCAGAGAGAAAATAAAACCAGGCAACGTTGAACTCCCCGCCATACGGTTTCAGGAAGCGCCGCTTAAATCAGTTTCGGTGATAATCGGGGTTTTATTCATTTTGGTATTACTGATATCGGCCGTCAGCAGATGTGCAATAAGACCTGAGATTGCCGGGACGTCAACCAAGCCGCCGGAGAAACTGCGTCTAGCCTTTGATCCGCCTGATCCTTATCTTGACTGAGTCTCAAATGCTGATGCTGAGCGGACGGGATCAGCGTTTTTTGCCATCTCTATATTATTGCGTAAGAATTTGCGGCATAGTTGGATATAAACAAAATGGGTAAAAGAAGAAAAAATGTTATAACAGCAGGTTTCTTCAGCCTGGGTTGCGCCAAAAATCTTGTGGATTCCCAAATTATGGCAGGAACATTGCTGTCGGAAGGCATTTTACTTGTCGATCCGGAACGAGCTGATGTTGTTATTGTTAACACATGCGCGTTCATAGAAGACGCGCGCAAAGAGTCGGTTGCCGGAATATTGTCAGCGTGTGATCTGAAGAAAGCTGGTTCCTGTCGTGCCGTGCTGGTGGCGGGATGTCTGCCGCAGAGATATAAAGATGAATTGGCGGCCAGCCTGCCTGAAGTAGACGCGTTCATAGGGCTTAACGAGCTGAGCGATGTAGCTGACGTAGTAAAAACTCTTTATGCAGGTAAGCGGAACGTAACGAAAATTTCCAAAACGCCGAACATGTTGTTTGAGCCGGTTATTCCGGGGCTTGTTTTTACGGGCGCGCCTTATGCTTATCTAAAGATTGCTGAAGGCTGTAATCATCATTGCTCATTTTGCGCAATACCGCAGATAAGGGGAAAATATAGATCACGGCCAATCAGAGCGATTGTGAAAGAAGCGGAACAACTCCTTGCAGGCGGAATAAAGGAACTGAATTTAATCGCGCAGGACAGCACCGTATACGGGCGTGATCTGAAAAATAATATCGGACTTACTGATCTTGTTCGCGCGCTGGGCCGCATAGGGGGCAAGTTCTGGATCAGGTTGTTGTATGGTTATCCATCGAATATTACTGATGATCTTCTTGATGCAATGTCTGAAACAGCTCAGGTTTGTCATTATCTTGATATTCCAATTCAGCATAGTCATCCGGAGATATTACGGGCCATGGGTCGTGCTGA
>JAQBFJ010000113.1:0-3149 GCA_032123435.1 Verrucomicrobiota bacterium | reverse complement strand
TGCAGAGGCAAAGGGACACATGTTCCGACCAACGAGCAGGGAAAAACATGTTGACGCAACTAAGCCTCATAACTGAAATAGCCCGAAAAGACAGGAGGTGCAAACTCAAGAACCTGATCAGATTCCTCGACAATGAGGGATTGGCCGAATGCTTTTATCTTCTGAAGAAGAACAAGGCGGCTGGCGTTGACGGCGTGACGCTCGAAGAGTACGAGAGGAACTTGGACGAAAACATAAGCGACCTCGTAAGGAGGATGAAAACGTTCTCCTACAGACCTCAGCCGGTGAAAAGGGTATATATACCCAAAGCCGACGGCAAGCCTAGGCCGCTGGGTATCCCGGCGGTAGAGGACAAGATGGTACAGATGGCTATCAGCAAGATACTGGAAGCGATCTATGAGGTTGACTTCGAGGACTTCTCATACGGGTTCCGTCCCGGCAGGAGCTGTCACGAAGCATTGAACAGGGTTGACAAGATCATCATGACCAATCCGATCAACCATGTAATCGACGCAGACATCAAAGGGTTCTTTGATAATGTAGACCACAAATGGCTGGTAAAGTTTCTTGAGCATCGTATTGGGGACAAAAGCCTGATCAGATATATTGTGCGGTTCCTGAAGTCCGGGGTCATGGAGGAGGGGAACCTGCACATGAGCGAGAAAGGCACTCCGCAAGGCGGAGTCATATCCCCGATGCTGGCGAACATCTATCTTCACTACGTGCTGGATATATGGATTGCCAGAATAGTCAAGAAACGTTGCCGGGGGACTGTTGAGATTGTACGGTATGCGGACGACTTCGTCATCTGCGTGCAGTACAAGAATGAGGCCGAGAAAATCCTTGTGGCCTTAAGGGAAAGGCTGGCGAAATTCGGGTTGGAACTCGCGGAGGACAAAACCCGCGTAATCGAGTTCGGGAGATTCGCCCGCCAGAATGCTGAGCGGAAGGGAGAACGTCCGGGCACCTTTGACTTTCTGGGATTTACACACTTTGGGGACAAGACCAGAAAGGGTAAGTATAAGGTTGGCCGGACGACAAGCCGCAAGAAGTTCAGCGCGAAAATCAAGGACATGAAGGAATGGCTGAAGAAAATCAGGAACTCGGTGAAGATACAGGAGTGGTGGAGAACCCTGGGTTTAAAGCTCAGGGGGCATTATCAATATTATGGAGTGAGCGGTAACTATCGAAGCTTGGCGAGATTCTATTGTCTGGTAATAAAGCTTGCCAGAAAATGGATGAACAGAAGGAGCCAGAAAGTAAGATACTACTGGAAGCGGTTCCTGTTGTATCTGGAAAGGCACCCGCTGCCCAAGCCTAAGATATACCATGACTTCTACACTTTAGAGGCTGGCAAGTGAACAGTAATGAAGAGCCCGTTGCGGGAAAACCGCACGGCGGGTTCTGTGAGGGGTATGGTTCACCTCACAAATTAACATCATAAATTTAGGAGGTAACACATGTCTACTCGACAACATATAGCGATACTATTGGCTGTCTTGACATGCCTTGCCTGTGGATGCAAGACAGCAGAATATCGAAAGGGATACGCACAGGGCGTTGCCGAAGCAACATCGGAAATCTCCAGCAACACTCTCACGATCTACATGTACGGAACACATCCGGTGCCGACACCAACGGACTTGAATGACGATCAAACCGGGCTACCCATCAAGTTCATTGCAGGCTGCATTGTCAGCGATAATGACATGGGCAGAGCGGAGGGACACAATATGACAATACGGGAGCACTTGAGCAAGGATGCTCCATAACAAAGTCCTGGAGGTTACGTCGCTAATCGCGCCGAACCTCAGGACCAACGTTCGGCAGGAGACGATAGCATGACAAGGGCGATTCGCGCTGTAGCGAAACAGGTGACCGAATGGGGCTACACTTCCGGGTTGTGCCGCGAAGACCCCTTCAACCAAGTGGAGCTTGATGTTGCAGTCCGTCATGCCGACGGCGAGTCCTGGCGGGTGCCGGCGTTTTGCGGATCACGGGGTCACACTCCCGCTATTGACTAACGGATCACGGGGTCACACTCCCGCTATTGACTAAGCATTTTTCAATTTCACGCAAGACATTTCTTAGTTTTTTATTGTCTGCCAGCTCCTTTTCAAATCGGCCGTTCGAGCGCGCAATACCGCTCTGCGAAACGGACATCCTTGCGGCGATGCCCGAGAGAGGCGTCGTGCTCCTGCAATATTTTTCGGCGCAGTACATAAGCATCTTCCTTTCGACCGAATGCACAGACCTCCTCCTCAATATGTCCCGCCTGCCGACTTCTGTAAGCTTTGAAACAATTTTCAATATCTCATCGAAGTTGAAGCTGCTTCTGAGCCTTGAAAGTTCTTTCTGCTCGCGTGTGTCCGTCAAGTTCAAGTTCATCGCATAGTGGCGCTTGACGCTCTCCACGAAATGTTCGTCGCCCAGAATTGCCTGTGAAGCAACATGGTTGAAAGGGCTTTCAATTGCATTCGATATGCCATCCTCGACATAGTTTCGGTACCCTGTCATCCGCTCAGTCAATGTACGACCTTCGAATTTGGAGAGGATATGGTATATGTCAAGCCATTCCGGCACCTTCCCCGACTCGACATAAAACCGGTAGCTTGAATGAATGAAATTGTCCAAGCATCTGATTTTGCCGTCAACGTCAAAATCCTCAAGCGACTTGATCCTAACAGGATTGAGGTGGATATATCTCGATACTGACATCCCATATGCCTCGTCGTCGGCAACATGGCTCTTGAAACGACCCTGAAAAATGTGTCCGCTCTTGCCCCGAAGACGATTGAGGCTGTAGCAGAATGATGTCAGGAACGTCTGCATGAACCTGCCAAGATTCGCATCCGCCGTTTTCAGATACAAATGAAAGTGGTTAGGCATCAGGCAATAGCATCGGACTGTCACATTGAACTTGACGCAGGATTCGCCAAGCTTATCAAGAAATAGCTCGTAGTGTGAAGCCGAATAGAAGACTTTCTGCCTTTGGTTGCCCCTGTTCATAACGTGGTAGCTTGCTCCGGGATACTCTATCCTTAAAGGTCTTGCCATATACTCCTCGCATATTATTATTTACCAGCCGCAATCAATATACATGCCATTTCTTCAAAGTCAATAGCGGGAGTGTGACCCCGTTACCAACG
>JAQBFJ010000112.1:0-3225 GCA_032123435.1 Verrucomicrobiota bacterium | reverse complement strand
GACTGAAGCAACGGCGGCATTGGGTGTTAACCCCGTGTTACTATCCGAGCCATTTCCGTCGTCAACGAAGAAAGGCACAGAAAAAACACACGATTCAGGCGGCAATATTGGTATACCGCTTTTCTTATAAGTTCCCATACTATTACAAGTCATATTCATTTCTCCTTTAGCCTATCGGCATATTCCGATAGAACTATATAGAGGGGGAGTCCAACAACTCCCCCAATGAGAGAGTTAAAACCTTGTTGGCGGTCTTTTGGTAGATTAAGAGTTATCTAACCGTCGCCAGTTGAAACTCGCAACCTACTGTTATGACACCTGATTCCCGAAGATAAATCTCCAATCTATGAAACCATAGGCGCACCGGAAGTAAACAGCGTGTTTCAGCATATAAGACTCGAAGTCCACCGTATGCTTCAACTCCGCTTTAATCCGGTCGATGAAAATCGCATCCTGTTTCATCTGAGACTTCCAGCACATCCACCAATCGTTCGTGTCCGTGTCGTCAAGTCTCAGCCAGGGAACGACTTCATACCGCCCGTAGTCCATGTTTTTGTCTTTGGCGGCGGTATCGTACCCGGCAGGCGTGCCGACAATCTCAAATGCCGTATCCGCCAAATTATCAGGAACCACCAGCATCAGGTCAGTTCCAACGTCGATCCGCTCGGAAATATCGTTCTTGAATTTCCGCATCAGGAGTCGAGTGGCGGCAACCGAAGTCTTTGACAGTGCAGTCGTACCAAGGTTGTCAAAGCCGGTTGTCGTGGACGTACCGGACTTGGTGGTGTGGGAATTGGAACACAGGGCGACACCTTCCTCGCTGGTCATGTACTCAAACGCAGTCGAGAAAGAGTTGGTAAAAAGTTTAACGCCTTCTTTCTGGCGTGTTCGCTGTGCCGCTTCCATGAGGCCGACGCTCATTCGTTCAAGCACCGGGTATTTTTTATCATCGTGAAGCTTGCGCTCGGATTTCACACCGGCTGCGAACTCAGACGGTTCAATCTTGGTATGGAATCCAGGGGCAACGCCCAGATATTCCAACTGCCCAACAAAGGACGGAATGTCAGGCACGCTACCGACGCTGTAAAATTCCTCCCAGGCCGAATCCGTGTTCATCACGTTGAAGAACCTCGGAATCATGTCGGGAAGGTCTTTGTATTTTGCTTCACTCACCTGTGACAGTCGCGCATCAAGCAGGCGAACATATTCCATTGAATCTAAAGGGCTACTCATGGTTCACCTCCATTAAGCCTTGGCAGTTGCGAAATTATCTCCATCGAAATAGAACTCGCAGTATTCTTTGCCAGCGACAGACAGGTCGAGTTTGGTTACGTGGATAATCGTGTAGTTCGTTGCGGGAGTCTCAGAGCAGTTGATATAACTGCAACAAGTGTCATCCCCGAACCGAACAAACGAAGTGCCGAAAGGCCGAAGACCAACAGATACAAAAGTATCTCCAACGGCAGTCGCGGCGTTCATGTCAACATTCCATGTGTGGGCGGTTGTGCTGGTATTTGAGGTAATTCTGTAAATACCGGCGTTCGCACCGGAACGACAATAAATGGTACACATATTGTCAACCGGCGTGTACTGTGTGGCGTTTGTGGTGACGGCATCGCCCTGTGCATCACCAGCAGTCGCGGTTAAAAGAGTTGGCGCAGTACCAACGGCATCGTTGTAAAGCGGCGCACGAAGCTTTGACTGAGGACCGATAAGGTCAACCTTGACAAAGGCTCGGTTATCACCCTTACTCCACGGTCCCTCAACACCCACATACTCGACCGAAGAGCTTGTCCTCGGAGAAGTCGCACTTCCAGCAGTAATGTAATGTGCCTTGTATGTTGAGTTATAAGCGGGGGTTCTTACGTTGCACCCTATAACAACACCAAAAGGTATGTCACCGATATTAGACGTATTTGAAGCACCGTCGCCCTGGTCCCATACTGTGACACCAACAGCGTCCGCGATGTCTGAATAGTCCAATCCTACGATTGAACCGACATACACGGTTGCAGAAGTTGCAACAGGAACCCATATCTGGCCCATGCTTCCTTGATTTATCGATATCATTTTTAAGCCTTTCGATTAATGTTAAGTTAATTTAAACGTTTCCATCCCAATTTAAGGTGTGACAGAAGGGACAACCTCCGCTTCCGCTCGCTTCATACCGTGTACTCGCCCATGTTCCTCCGTTGGCTTCACAAATGGTCTGCGTACTTCCTGCCGCTCCTTGGCATTGGTAGGCAGTATCCCCATATTGATCTGTCAGGGTATATGCTGCGGGTGTGACGTTCGCCTTATCGTTTGGTCCACCTCTCGTATCCCTGTCCTTGTCGCAGATAAATCCGCAATTAGAACAGCGAAAGTATTTGCCGTAATCCTTCCCAACGGCATTTGCTGAGTCCGCACCCCGGATGGAGTTTCCCCGAACCGGATGACTGCGGAATCGTTTTCTTAATAGGTTTGTTCTGAATGTCATATTTTACCGTAAAGCCTCGCAGGAATTGGTTTGGATAATATTCCAGAAACCTCTTCAGGCGTGAAGAACTGTTCCGCCAACGCCCTTGCGTGAGGGTCATTAAGTTTAACCGGGGCTACTGTCTTGGCCGGGGTTTCAATTCCGGAGGGTCCGCCCATTCCGCCTGGTGTTTCCTGTTTCAACCTGTGTTTCTTTTCAGTGGATTTGGTTTCGTAATACGAAGCCTTTGCAGCGTAGTAATTTGTGGCTGCGTCCATCTCTGGATTTTTGTGGCCGGACCGTGTAATGCAAAACTTTGAGCCCGGTTTCGTTACTTCATCCAAAAGTGCTTTTCTCAATAATGGGTCAGCGTCAGGGTCAATGTCGTCCAATTGACGGATGTACTTTTGTTCGTACTCAATCTGTTTTTTCGTTGGCGCATCAATGGTTTCCTGCGCTATAGATTGAGACTCTTTCCTTATTATTTCCCGCAACTCCGTCTTGGTATAAAGAACCGGCTCACCATCGTCCTCTTCTTCTTCCGGTTCTTTTGGCGTTAGAAGCGCCTCAAGCCTGGAAAGACTTGCCTTTAATGCTTCGTTGTCTTCCTTGAGAGACTTGACCTCCCTCCCAAGCTTAGACCTGGCTTTGTGACCTTCGGGATCGTCAGGGTCAGGCTCGGCGGGAATCGCGGGGGTCGGGCCGGGGTCTTCGGTGCTTTGAAGTAACGCATCCCTGCCGGTTGGTTCTTCTTCAACGGGCGGGTC
>JAQBFJ010000111.1:0-12625 GCA_032123435.1 Verrucomicrobiota bacterium | reverse complement strand
TCTGTACAGGCAGAGCCGGGCTTGATGACTGTTTCATGGTTGACCTTAGGTCCGGGAAAGGATAAACAGGTTGCCGGATCAATGTTATTGAGCAAAGTAGTAATGCTGGAAAAGGAAGAAGAGCCCCTGCCCGCAAACTGATAGGAACTCGTGAAGTTATTAACTTTTGTAGCAGGCTGAATTAATGACCCAGGCGCATCATGAACACGATAATTCCTACGCGGATGAAGGAGTGCTGACCACTCCTGAGGGGCATGCTCTGCCAAGAGTTCTTGACCCCGTTGTTTCAATGGCGCTGGTACAGCGTTATGTTGAAACGGAACGAAACCGCAACAGGAGAGCATTACTATGGATCAGCGGCATATTCCTGCTCACGGTTTTCCTGGTTCTGACCATGTTCGTGTCCGTGAGCATATTTGTTCTCCGTAATGTCGGAAAGGCAACCGATATTGCTCACGGTGTGCAGGCCCAGACGGCCGTTTATGCGGCTGAAGTTGACGGTATACTCAATAAGATGGGCAAAGTCACAGAAGGAAATGAACAAATCAAGGTTCTTGTGGAAAGTGCGGAAAGTGAAAGAAGCAAGAAGGACAGAATCTTAAGAACTAATTTGGAAAGGTTCAGTAAATGGATTTCTTCTACTAGTAAAGATGAAGAAATGGCCATAATGAATCTGCAGGCACAGTTAAAAGACATTCGTGATAAAGCGGTTGCGACGGAGAATGAGCTGAAGGCTACAAAAGAGAAATATGAGAAATTGTTAGCGTCCCTGGATATGCCCAGCGCTGCTTTGCCGGCCAGTGCCGAGATTCCGCTTGCGGACGAAATAAATACCGAGCCAACCGAGCGATCGACATCTGAAAACGAAAATAACATCTCAATAGACACCGGTGAATTCGACGACAATATTGCCGATACTGTAACGGAAAATGCGCGTTCCGACGCTGATTCCAGTACATCGTCAGGAAAAAAAGACGATGCTTCCTCGTTGTTAATGTTTCCCAATGGGGAAAAATATGAAGGTGAATTTCGCAACGGCTTGTGTCATGGATGGGGCGTGTACTACTACGCTAACGGCGATAAGTACGAAGGTGAATTTGACAATGGCCTGAAACACGGCAGAGGCACGTTTACACATAAGAATGGCGATAAATATATTGGCGAGTTCGTAAACGATATGATGTCAGGAAAAGGAACTCTGGAATTCCGTAATGGTGATAAGTATGTTGGCGATATTGGCGATGGCATGATGAACGGGAAGGGAACATTGTGGTGCGAGAATGGCAATAAGTATATAGGGGATTTTAAAAACGGCATGAAGCACGGCAACGGCCAGTTTTCTTTTCAAAACGGCGATGTTTACAAGGGCGGATTCTCTGATGATTTCCGGAACGGTAGCGGCACTTACAGTTTTGCCGACGGCTCAAAATACATTGGTGAGTTTTTAAACGGAAAACGGCACGGCAAAGGGCGTTATGTGTACGGGGATGGTGCTGAGTATATCGGTGATTTCGTGGATGGAAAAAAAGATGGGACAGGCGTGTATGTTTATCCCAACGGCAAGCGTATAAAGGGGTTGTGGCAAGCCGACAAGTTCGTGCGGGCCGAAAGCTAAAAGCCTTAATGTTTCATGAGTGACCTGCTGCGATGTCGTAATGTACTCATGAAACATTAGGGTTAAGGGTGTAATCATGAAAATAGCCTTGCTCGGGCTTGCACAATCAGGTAAGCGAACTCTCTTTTCTCTTTTAACCGGAAGACATGTTTCTGACGCTAGAAAAGAGGATGAATCCATAGAGGGTATGGCCGCAGTGCGTGATCCGCGTGTTGATGATATGGCGGCTATCGTTAAGCCGGAGAAAATTAAATACGCGGAAACAGCCTTTGCATTATGTCCTGACATGGAAATCGGAACAGGAGTGGGCAAACGTAAATGGCTTGAAGAAGCAAGACGGTCTGATCTGTTGTGCATGGTGGTAAGATCTTTTACAAGTGAAAGCGTGTATCATCCCTGCGGATCTGTGGATACGAGGCGTGATCGTTTAAATTTAGAATCAGAACTGCTTCTGGCTGACTTGGAACTTGTAGAGACAAGACTGGACAGGATTGTCCGTGAGAAGAAGGCAGGGCAGACTCCGGCACAGGTGCTTGAAGAAAAGGCTCTGATAAAATGCAAGGAAACGATTGAAACGGAAAAGTGGCTCAAGGAAATTGGGTTGAATGAACAGGAGGAACGAATAGTCAGAAGCCTCGGACTGCTTACGCTTAAGCCCGTTATGTGGACATATAATGTTGACGAGAAGGACGTAAAAGATAGCGGGACAGATCCCTTTACCGTGGCGTGCAGTATAGAAAAAGAAATAGCCGATATATCGGATGAAACAGAGCGCAGGGAATATCTCAAGGACCTTGGCCTTACATCCTCAGGCGCCGACAGGATGAACAGGGCGGCTTATGATGCGCTCGGGCTTATGGCTTTCTATACCATAGGCAGTGATGAGGTTCGAGCCTGGACCATTCAAAAGGGAACGACGGCATTGGTCGCCGCCGGTAAGATACATAGCGACATAGCGCGTGGCTTTATTCGCGTGGAGATTTTCGGGTACGATGATTTGATGGCGGCCGGGAGCGAGAGCGCGGTCAAAGAACACGGTAAAACACAGGTTAAAGGGAAAGATTATATAATCCAGGATGGCGATATCTGCCATTTCCGCTTTAATGTCTGACGCGAAGGGAAGAACTCACCTGCCCGCATTGCCTGCGGCTTCAAGCGCTGCAGGCTGGGTGGTAAAATCGCTGTTATCAGCCGATTATATCGATCAGTTGTCCATTCCCATGGGCATGTTGATCGGCGGAGGCGGCATTACACCAGGGCCATAATTGATCTTAGCCTTGCTTTTCAAATCCTCGATAAATTCCCGCATGGCAACCTGCTGTTTGTTGTTTTTCAAAAGTTCTTCAATACGTTCGCGGGAAAAGTTCTCAGCTTCGTTGTGTTCCAGTGTCTGGATAATATGATATCCATACTTTGTTTCTACTATCGGACCGATCGCGTTAAGTTCCTGACTGAACGCCGCTTCTGAAAATTCTGCCACCATTCTGTCACGAGGAAAAGTTCCCAGGTCTCCGCCTTTTTCCTTGCTGGGACAATCGGAATATTGCTTTGCCAGTTCCGTGAAATCGCCTCCATTTACAAGCTCATTTTGTACCATCTCGGCGATTTTCCGCTTTTCAGCTTTTGTTTCTTCGGTATCGTCGGCTTGTATCGAGACGAGTATATGTCGGGCATGTACGGTTTCAGGCGAAGTCATGCTGTCTTTATATTGTTCGTGGAAGGAAGCGATCTCTTCTTCTGAGATAATTTCTTCCGACGGAATGCGTTGCTCAAAAAGCTTGTTGATCTTAATACCCGTTATTACTTCCTCGTGCATTCTTTCTTCGCCGATAGGGCTTTCTTTCATGACCTGCTCAAGCGTCATGCCGGGAGGCAGGTTGTCTTTTATCTGTTCAAATGCTTTTTCTTCATCTTCTTTAGTAACCGTAATGTCCAGGCGATTAGCTTCATTCAGCAGTAACTGTTTCATTATGAACTGTTCGACAATAGTTCTGCGAACCTGATCCCTTGCGGCGGCAAGCCTGTCTGGCGTTAACCGATCCTTAATGGATGCGATCCGGTATTCAAGTTCAAGTTCCGTGTCGGCGGAAGTGAGCTTTACACCATCGACTTCGACCAGTACGGCTGTTGGATCCAACCCATGGGAATCTATCCCAGTTTCGGGTAATATAGATGATATATCGGCACCGCCGGAGCCAGGAGCCGTTTCGCCTGCTTTATTGTTTTCTTTTGAACAGCCGACGATAAGTGATAATGCCATCAACAGGAACATGATCTTTCTTGTCATTGAGTTTCTCCGTAACTTTCTTATGTTAACCAAGTTCTTCAGCTGCTTTTTGCGGCCGGCATTTGAACGGACGTATGGTCATTTCAAACGCGATATTCCGGCTGTCCGGTAAGATATCAAGGTGATATTCCAAGAATTTACCAAGAATCCTGTGGAAATCAAGCAATTGATTTAAAGAACATTTTGTGTTGTAGCAGGTGCGTGGTGATGTGTTTTGCCATGTTTTGAGCATAGCCAGGATATTGGGCGGTACATAAATGCCGGTGCCGTCATTGCAGTTGGGGCATAAAATACCGCCTTTGGCGGCTGAAAAGGAAGAGAAAGAAGAAAGCGTGCATCCACAGCTTGTGCATTTCTGCAAGGATGGCGCGACACCGGATAATGTCAATATTTTAAGTTCAAACCAAAAAATGATCTGCGGTTTAAATGGATGTTCGGACAAAAGATCAAGGATCATGTTCGCGAGCCTGTAAAATTCTGGTTGAGCATCGCCGTGCAGAGTAAGCTTCGACAGCATATCGCATATATATGAAGCGCACGAAGCAGAGCGCCAGTCTGCCTTGAAATGGCGGCGCAGTATAATAGAAGAACATTCCTTCGCGATATGAAGGCCATTTCGTTCTCTGGTATAATAAAGGAGCTCGCAGGTGTCGAACAGATCGTACTGACCCAGAAATAAGCTTTTGGGCCTGCATGCACCTTTTATGATTGTGCCCACTTTTCCGTGTTCGGACGTGAGCCATGTGACAATATGCGAGGTCCTGGAAAAAGGTGTTATTCTCAGAGCTAAAGCTTGTGTTTTTGTAATCATGAAAATTTATGGAGGAGCAGGATTGTGACGCCGAAATAGATTAACAGCGCCAGTATATCATTTGAGATTGTTACGAAAGGACCTGATGCCACTGCCGGGTCAATGCGTGTCCTGCTGAGCATTATCGGAACCAGAGCCCCGAATACGGCGGCAAAGGTCATTGCGGTAAAAAGAGCAAGGCCCACAATGGAGGCAAGAAGTAGAGGTGAATATCCGGTACTGCCCGACACCATGAAATGAGCCCATATGCCTATAACAATACTGCATACCCCGCCCATTATCGCTCCCGTAAGGAGCTCGCGGAGCATCATGCGTGAGACGCTTCTGCCTTTCAGTGTGCCTACCGCCAGACCTCTGACGATCAGCGTAGAGGACTGGATCCCGGTATTGCCGCCCATTGCGAGCACAATAGGCACAAAAGCAGCAAGTATCAGGATTTCTGCTACGTGTGACAGGAATTTCGTTAAAATCAGACTTGTGGCGAATCCGCCCATTAACGTGATGAAAAGCCATGGCAATCTTACTATACAGCTCTTTAGTGGAGAAACGGTATCGAGTTCAGCGTTATCGGAACCGGCGAGCCGGAATATATCTTCCGAAGCTTCTTCTTCCATGACGTCAATTACGTCATCAGCGGTGATTCGGCCGACAAGTTTTCCCGAAGCGTTTACGACTGGTATTACGGTTAAATCATATTTGCTTATCAGGCGCGCTACTTCTTCCTGATCCATATCAGCGCGCGCGGCGTTAAAATCGGTATTAGCGAGTTCCCGCAGAGGCCTGGCCTTGTTCTTTTCCCGAAGAAGTTCCCATACATCGATATATCCTATCAGCTTACCGGCGGCATCAACTATATTAACGTTATAGAACTGCTCATGCGTGTCAAAATATGCTATGGCATCAACCGCTTCTCCTACGGTTTGATTCTCGTGCATGGCTACGACTTCTGTTGTCATGATGCCGCCGGCGGTGTCACTGCCGTATTTCAGGAGTAATCGCACGTCTTTGGAGTCGGCGGCTTTCATCAGGTCAAGCACTTTTCCCGTCTGCTCGTCAGGCAGATGGCCGAGTAAATCAGTCGCGTCGTCAGGCGGCATTCGTTCCAGGATCTTTGAGATTTCCTGATCGTTTAGAGATTCTAGAATATCCGCTTTTGCCTCAGCTTCCAGATCGATCAGAACGTCCGGCTTGAATTCATCAGTAACAAGGGAGAAAAGATATCTGTATGTTTTAGCCGGCGCGTGATTAATGATATCGGCGATATCGGCTGGATGATATTCAGCCAGCATGGTCGAGATCTGATCTTTGGGCTTGTCGTCAATCAGGTCGAGTATATTTACATCATTTTGTTTCTGGAATAACATCGGTTGTTCCCGTATTTGAATCATTGCGGTGAGCCAGCCACGCTTCGAGTTTGTCCAGAAGTGTTGGCGCGATTTCTCCGTGTTCGCCTGGTGCGACCGCGCCAGCCGACATTATAAATGTTAATGCGTGTGCAACAGGCATCTTCAACGGAATTATTTCACTCCTGGCAGCAAGGATGAATACGCCTGAAGTCGGATTTGGCGTTGTCGATATGAATAGACTTACACATTCATTATTGGCGTTCTCGCCGGACATTTTCCTGGCAACCGATGGAGGCGCCAATGAAGTTACAAATGCGAGTGAATACAAACCTTTGCGCGGGTATTCAATAAGAACAACTTCCTTGAAAAGAGTATTTCTTTGAGTGAAAAGAGATTCACTTATCTGACGTACGGAAAGATATATGCCTTTTACGAAAGGTATGCTTGCCAGCAGTTTGTCGCTTAACTGATACAAGCGTTTGCCCATGATGTTCCGGGTCAGCAATCCAACGCAGTAAAATACAACGATCATGGCAAGAAACGTCAGGATATGCAGGATTATTTCCGTGTGCCATTCCGATCGAAATTGTGAGAATGTGGTCTTGGGAAGCCAGCTTATAGTCAGGTTGAAAAGAAATTTAAAAATCAGTATGGTGACAAATATTGGTATGATCAGAAATATGCCAACAAGAGTATTGGCCTTCATGTTGTTGAAAAACTTCTTGAACATGGTTTCTTTCCTTTCGAGATGTATTGCTGGGAACTGATTCTCAGGCTTCCCGCGGAGCATGCTTTAAGATTTCAAGATTCCGTGCCATGGCGCCGTTTTCAGCCAACGCAATTCGCGGTGTCTCATCCGGCATTTGCCGGCTGAATCTTGATCCGTCTGGTTGGCAAGATGGTCGAATCCATGCGCCATGTAAAGAGCCAATTCATGGCATGCGTTCCTTTTTTTCATCTTTTGTGTGATTTCCAGCGCTCTCTCTACATTAACAATTATTTCACCCGTACACGCGGTATTAATGCCGGGCATCGGTTCATAACGAAAACTGATGACGTCGGTAACATCCGTGCTGTTCAAATGTTTCCTGTTTACCGACCTGATACCCGTGTCATCTGTTGTCATGATGGAAATTTCCTCCCAGGCCGTTGGGTCGAGTCTGTTGATCTTACCTGTAAGATAACGTATCAACTGTCTTATTCTAGGTCTGTTCAGTTTGGCCAGCTTTTGCCTGTTGTTTATCTCTATTTTCATCTTTTGGGTAAGGGACTCGAGAGTGAAACATGCTTGTCATGGAAAAAAGAAAAGATCGTTTTATTGTGGTCAAATCCGAAATGGCAAGATCACAATTATCGAATTGACCATCCAGAAATCTGGTGTTGATGATTTCGTTTATCAGCCCTTCAATATGGACGGGTGTGGTTTTTTCCATAGATCTGGATGCCGCTTCTACGGCGTCTGCCAGGCATATAACGGCTGATTCGCGAGATGATGGCTTTGGGCCCGGATAACGGAAATCGGATTCATTTATCTTTGTCTGGCCGTCGGAGGACTGTGCGGGATTTTCCTGGGTGAGCTGGAACTCCAGCTGTGATTTTGCTTTATGGTGTAAATAAGAAAGAAGACCCGTGCCATGATGTTCTCTGATAACGCGCAGTACCGGCTCCGGCAGTTTATGCAGCATAGCTAAGCTCAGCCCTTCTTTTACGTGAGCAATAATCACGAGCGTGCTCATGCTGGGCGGCAGATCATCATGCGGATTAAACTGAAGCTGAATATTCTCTATGAAAAATTCGGGTTTCGTCAGCTTACCGATGTCGTGGAAATACGAACATACTCTTGCCGCCAGCGAATTGGCGCCAATTTCGTGTGCCGCGGCCTGCGCCAGATTTGCCACAATAAGACTGTGATGATATGTGCCGGGCGCTTCAATCGCAAGACGTTGGAGCAGAGGATGGCCCATATCTGATAGTTCAAGAAGCGTTATGTCCGTCGTTATGTGAAATAAGCTTTCAAACAAGGGCAGAATGAGTAGCGTCAGGATGGCGGATATGAATCCGCCAATAATGCAGGCAGAAGCCTGCATTATAACCGTTAAGACATCGGAATTTATCCCATGCGATATTGTGAGCGCCAAAACGCATGGTATTTCAGCCAGGCCCGTAACGAGCCCAATCTTTAAAACTTTTGTGCGAGTCCTGACGCCATGGATGGCTTGTGCTGCCAGTACTGTTACAGTCATACCAGTAATGAAGAGCGGGAAATTCTTGCCTAATATTATAGCTATGACAAGACACGTCCATACGCCGATTGCTATGCCGATTTTCCTGTCGAAAAGGATGGTTGCCAGCATAGGCGCCATTGCGAAAGGCATAAAAAATGGCGCGATATCAGGTTTTATCAGACCCGTCCTGGTCATATAGAAAATTACACCGGCAGGGAGTATGGATATTGCGGAAATCATGGAAACAAGCAGTATCTTGGAATTTTGTTTCGTAAAACCAGGGTTTAATGCTTCAATGAAAATTCCAACTGCAAAAAGTGCGACAAGCAGAAACACTCCGTTACTTGCCATAGAGAATAATAAGGTTTCCAGTTTTTGTGAAGGTTGGACAATATGCTCAATACCTGATGCCAGAATTGCCAGGCTCCACAATATGAGAACTATTAAAAAGCCGATTAGCCGACTCTTATGCAGAGGAGTGTTGCTCGAACCGGCCTTGATGGCCTGTTTTTCCCTTGTTTTTGTCTTTTGGGCTCTAATCTTGGATACTGCGTTTTTCATGTTCTTTCCGTTTTTGTCATTACAAGAGAATAGTATGTTACTTGCATGCGGTTGTCACCTTCAAAGTCGGGAGAGGTCTCGCATCGCAAATAATGGCTTTTTTCAGTCTATTGCAGAGTCTATGGTATGATTAAACCAATAGATATAAGGTGATTATGCAGGTCTATCTCTCCATTGGTCACGGCATATTATTCTGCTTGTTGTGTGTGATTTTGAGAAAGATCTTGCCCTTAGTTTATTGGCGTTTTATCGTCTTACCTCATGGCAACAACATCTGTTTATCTGATATTCGGCGAAGATGAGTATCTTGTGTCCAACAAGGCCAAAGAGATTGTTGATACGCTTGTGCCTGTGGAGGATCGCGCCCTGGGGCTCGAAATTATTGACGGCAATGCCGAAAATGCCGAGTCCGCCAGAACGGCAATATCGCAATGCGAAGAGGCCATCCAGACTTTGGGCTTATTCTGTAACCGTAAAGTTGTGTGGTTCCGGGATGTGAGTTTCCTGTGCGAAAATTTGATTGGTAAATCAGAAGCCGTTAAGTCTCGGGTTAATCAGCTGGCTTCGCTGATTAGTTCAGGTTTGAGCGCTGGACAGGTGTTGGTGATCACATCTCCTAAAGTGGATAAACGACATGCTTTTTACAAGGCATGCAATAAATTCGGCAAGGTTGAGGAGTTCCGCGTCTCTGAAAAGTCTTATCAGGCCGAGCAGGCGGCAGAGGCCCGTTTAAAAGGAATGCTCCGTGACGCTGACCTTAAGATGTCCAGCGAGGTGTTCGCTTTGTTTATGGAGAAAGTTGGAATAAACATCAGGCAGATGGTAAACGAAGTTGAAAAACTTGCTGTGTTCATGGGTGATAACAAGACGGTATCACGTGGTGATATTGAAGCGGTTGTGTGTTCCTCGCGTGAAAGTCTTGCATGGGATCTGGCTGATGCTTTTGGCAGACGTGATCTGGCAAGATGCCTTAAAACACTTCGTCAATTAATGTTTCAGAAAGAAAGCCCCATAGGTCTGATTATAGGACTGAGCGCACGAGTAAAAGATTTGATGATCTTTCGCGAGGCATTGGATAAAGAATGGCTTATTGCTGGCGCTCATGGTGGCGTGAAATGGAGGGACCTTTCGCCCGAAATGGAAGTTTTGTTTTCTGAAGGGTTCAATAAGGATCCACGCAAAATGCATCCATATCGCGCCGGCCTTCTGGCTGAGCAGGCGAAAGGGTTCTCGTTGCCTGCTCTTTTGCGTTGTCAGAAAGCGGCGGCGGAAGCGCATGTAAAACTGGTGTCAAGCAGAATGCCGCAACATATCGTTCTGGAACTGCTCTTGATAAGGATGTTGAGCGCCGGAAGTAAAAAACGTATATCCAGTCCGGCCGTCCGGTAACATTTCATGTCGAATGTTTGACAAGATCACAGGATAAATTCCCGCAAAACTCAGGTGCTATGCGGATTGATAATCGGGAAGGAGAGTATTCAAGGTGCTTGACTTGCAGGGCTACATTTATAAAGTTACACCATTATCACCTCTTGTTTTGAGGCCAACGTAGCTCAGTTGGTAGAGCAGCTCATTCGTAATGAGCAGGTCGTCGGTTCGATCCCGACCGTTGGCTCCAGGTAACATGTTGGATAGCAGTAGGTTGTAACTTCACAATAAAACGATGCGTCATGTTGTTGTCCTGAAAAAGGTCAAATGTGACCGTTTTGTGACCGGTTTTTGTTTGTATTCGATCCTTTTTTCCCGTATTCTACCTTCATCAACATTTTTCAACATAGGAGGTGACTCATGGCTTCTCTGTATCAACGCTCTGGAAGTAAGAACTGGTTTGTGCGATTTGAATATAAGGGAAAAGTTTATCGGCAAAGTACGGGCGAGACTGAAAGACGAAAAGCAAGAAAGGAGATGAACAAAATAATCACTAAAGTTAAGGGAGATTTTTCAGTGGACTATCTGCTTGACCAAGTTGTCGGTGCCATTTCAAGACTTCCTGAAAAACAGCAGAACAAGAAAAGGCATGAAGCCGCTCGAAGACTGTTGCAGGCTGTTGATTCTCAAGTGAAAATTTCAAATGCCTGGCAGGCATGGCTGCAGAACCCGAAGAAACGTAATCCCGGCCCCAAGACTCTGTACTCCTATCATGGCAGATGGAACTCCTTTCAGAAATGGGTTATGAAAAATCACCCGGAGGTGGTGGCTGTGCATGAACTGACAGCAACAATGGCTGAAGAATATGCCGGATATCTTTGGGCATCCGGCGTCTCTCCGTCAACATATAACCTTCACATTAACCTTTTGAAAAGTATGTGCCACGTACTCAAAGTCCAAGCCGGTCTGGCGCACAATGTTTGGTCCGATCTTCCTAAGATGGAGCTTGAAACTGAAAGCCGACGCGAACTGAAACCCGATGAACTTGCCAGGGTCTGCAGGACGGCCAAAGGCACCATGAAATACATGTTCGCCATTGGCCTATATACGGGGATGCGCCTTGGTGACGTTTGTATGCTGAAATGGAATGAAATGGACCTGAAAAAGGGCTTCATCGAACATATACCCATGAAAACAAAGCGTAAGAGTAAAGTTGTCCGTCTGCCAATCCACCCGGTTCTGGCGGCAATGCTCCGGGAACTGCAGAAAAACAGAAGGAAAAAGGACGACTATATCTTTCCGCATGAATCGATGTTGTATCAGCAGGATAGTGGTGCCATTTCCAAGCAGATCCAGAAGCATTTTGAGGCCAACAAAATTCAGACAACTGAAAAGCCATCTAACGGCCATCGTAAGAATGTTATTGTGCGAGTAGGCTTTCACAGTTTGAGGCATTCATTTGTCAGCCTCTGTGCAGCCAACAATGTGCCCGAGGTCGCTATCATGGAACTCGTTGGCCATGGCAGTCCGGCAATGACCAGGCTTTACAGTCATGCCGGCAGTGAACAGAAGGCAAAGGCAATTGCAGCCTTGCCGGCAATGTCGTTTCAGCCTGAAAAGAAATCCAATAAGCCGCGCAAAAGAAAGTTGCGATAAAACAGGCATTGATATTTATTTGTGTGATGTGTCAACAATCGGATTGAAAAAGAACAGTGTTTCGGTGGATACATCGGACCGCGCGAAAAAGTGGAAAAGAGTTGGCATTATATCAGAAGGCAAGATAATATTATATATATACCAATCCAGTAGCTCATGACTGGAAAGATTTAAGAGGCTGCAAATGAACATCAGAAAAACATGCTCGACAATATATCCAGTAAGGTATTGCCGTTTGATCAACCCTGCCCATTTGGCGCCGGACGATCCACTGAGAAGGCGGTTGATGGGGCCGGACGAAATCCAATACGGCGAGAAGAACATTCCTGTCAAAAAATCTTTCTAGACTTATTCAATTTCATTAAAAGAGTGAAAAATGAGCAAAGCGACAATCAAAGTTTTTGCTGTGGTTATTCTGTTTTTGATGAGTGGCGTGCAATTATTGGCGGATGAAATCAATCAGATCAATGATGTTATTCAGTTGCTTCCAGTTCAAACCAACGATGTTGACCAGGCATTTCCGGACATAACTATAGTGGACGGGATGTCTGGTTTAGAGTTTGAAAAACTTGTTGGCCGGCTAATGGAAAAGCAGGGGTATAAGGTGGGCAACCTTCGTGCTTCCAATGATTATGGTGTTGATCTCATTGCCAACAAAGGAAAAGACCGGACAGCGGTTCAGGTCAAGCGTTCCAAGCGTGAAATTACCCGCAAAGCCATTAGTGATGCTGTAGCTGGCATGAAATACTACAAATG
>JAQBFJ010000110.1:0-6307 GCA_032123435.1 Verrucomicrobiota bacterium | reverse complement strand
CACTGATGTTTTTAATGCAGGGACCAGCAGCATTACCACCCGTTACTGTGATATTCAGACTTTATCCTGGGAACACGGATCCATATCAGAAAGTCACAATGGAAGCTTTACAAATAATCCCAAGTTCATTGATATTGACGGTGATGACAATATTGCCGGCACTATTGATGATAATTTCAGGCTACAGGCATCTTCGCCGTGTATTGATCGCGCGGACGGTACTTACGCGCCGACTCTCGATATCGTTGGCACATCACGCTACGATGTGGCGGAAGTCGCGAACCTGGGCACCGGCATGCCTAACTATGCCGATGTCGGAGCCTACGAAAGGCCGGCGACGGTTGCTACTCCAACGTTCAATCCCGTCGGCGGTTCAGGATATAACGCTTTGCTCACGGTTCAAATCAGTTGTACCACCACGGGCGCGACCATAAGATATACGACGAACGGATCTACGCCTACAACAGGTAGTACGGCAGGAACCAATGTGTTGATCATAAGAGATGCAACGCTGAAGGCCAGGGGGTATAAGACAGGCATGCTGGCCAGTGAAGTTGCCGTTACTAATTACGTGTTTGTAGATACCGATACCGACGGACTTCCCGATTGGGTTGAAACAAATACCGGTGTCTATCAATCCACCACGAATAGCGGCAGTGACCCGGCTTTGACCGATACGGACGGTGATACGCTTGAAGATGGGGATGAGGTTGATGTGTATGGAACAGATCCCAATAAACAGGACACGGATGCTGACGGACTTGATGATGATGAAGAAATACTTATATATGGCACGGATCCAAACGTGCAGGATACGGATGGCGATACGATGCTTGACGGTTTTGAGGTCGCCAATGGTTATAATCCGCTTGGCGGCGATGTTACCATACAGGGCACTGTGTCATATACCGGGTCGGAAACAGGCCCGGTAATAGTGGCTGTTTTTACCAACGCTAATCTTGTTACTATCGTGGAATCAAGCAGTATATCGGGCCCCGGCGCCTATACAATAACCAATATTTATGCCGGCACTTATTATGTTGCCGCGGCATTGGCGGGGAGGCCGAGATACAGCCTTCTTGCTATCAGAAGACTGCATCCGTGGGGTCAGTATCAAACATGGACAAACCTTACCGGTGTGGTATCGACCACACCTACGCAAGTGGTTTCTTCAATTGATTTCGATCTTTTTGATGGGACGACGGATTATCCTAACCCGCTTGCCAACGCGTCAGGCGCGGCGAATGATTTTGATGGTGACGGAAAATCGGATATAGGTTGTTATGATGCCGCCGGAAACTATGGTCAGCCGCCAGGCTCGTGGTATCTTATGAGAACAAGCGCAGGATTTACGACGGCGACATTTGGCTATGCCGGTACTGTGCCGTTTACCGGAGATTTTGACGGAGACGGAGTATCGGATTACGGCTGTTACGACGCGGCAGGCAATTACGGTCAGCCGCCTGGTTCGTGGTACATTATGCGGAGCAGTGCGGGGTTTACGACGGCAACATTCGGTTATGCTGGCACTGTGCCGTTTACCGGAGATTTTGATGGAGACGGAGTATCGGATTACGGCTGTTACGACGCGGCAGGCAATTACGGTCAGCCGCCTGGTTCGTGGTATATTATGCGGAGCAGTGCGGGATTTACGACGGCGACATTCGGTTATGCCGGGACCGTGCCGCTTGCCGGAGATTTTGACGGGGACGGGAAAGGTGATTACGGCTGTTACGACGCCGCTGGGAATTATGGCCAGCCGCCGGGTTCATGGTACCTCATGCGGAGTAGTGCGGGATTCACGACCGCAACATTCGGTTATGCCGGCACTGTGCCTTTTGGCACTATTGTAACTGAATAGCGGATTCATTAGGCTCTCGACTTCATGTCCATAAAAGGGGAGAGGGAGATACTTCTTATGAAACGTTTTTTCAAATTGGAAGAGTTGGGCACAACCGTGTCCAGAGAAATCATTGCCGGTATTACCACGTTTCTTACCATGGCTTATATTATATTCGTGAATCCCAATATACTCAGCGAAACCGGCATGGATAAAAGCGCGCTTATTACAGCGACCATTCTGGCATCCGCTTTTGGAACGCTTCTGGTAGGACTCTGGGCTAACGTTCCGTTCGCCATGGCGCCTGGGATGGGGCTGAACGCGGCATTTACTTACGCACTCGTTATGGGGAAGGGCATATCATGGCAGACTGGGCTTGGCGTTGTATTCATGTCGGGAGTTTTTTTCTTCCTGCTCACGGTCTGCGGAATCAGAGCCAAGGTGGTCAAGGCAATTCCTGTTCACATGAGACTCGGAATAGCTTCCGGGATAGGCCTGTTTATCACGTTTATAGGATTTCAGAAGCTTGGCCTGGTGGTGGATCATCCGGTAACACTTGTGCATATGCTGGATAAATTTACTTTACCGGTTGTTCTTGGACTGGCGGGCCTGGCAACCATAATCCTTATGGAAGCAAAACGTATTAAAGGTTCAATCCTGATAGGTGTTATGCTGACGACGATTCTGGCCCTTATCTTTATTGACGAGGTCCGCTTGCCGTTGACAGCTGATGCGGGTGAAAATGCAGGATTGTTTCAGCATCTGCGTGCGCTTGTGTGCCTGCCGCCTTCATTCATGTCGGTATTCCTGAAAGTTGATATTGTCGGCGCGTTGAGATGGGGACTGCTGGGGTCGATCTTCTCGTTCATGTTCGTTGATCTATTTGATTCGGTTGGAACAATCGTAGCCTGCTCGTATGAAGCAGGACTTGTCGAAGAAGACGGCAGTATCAAAAAAATAGACAAAATATTGACTGTTGACGCCGTTGCTACGATTGCAGGCGCGTTGCTGGGCACCAGTACAACCACGACGTATATTGAATCAGGCGCAGGTATCGCGCAAGGCGGCCGGTCGGGACTGGCGAGCGTTGTTACTGCCGCCCTGTTCCTATGTGCTTTATTTGTTACGCCGCTGATTGCCATTGTGCCGGAATATGCGACAGCGCCGGCCCTTATAGTTGTTGGCGTTTATATGTTTAAAAGTGTTCTGCGAATTGATTTTCATGATTTTGAAGTGGCGCTACCCGCTTTCTTTACGATAATTCTAATGCCGCTCACTTACAGTATAAGTACTGGAATAAGTTTCGGGTTCGTGTCATATATACTGGTCATGATGGCTGTAGGCAAGATACGCACTATTTCCCCGGTAATGTGGGTCATAGGTTTTCTTTCGGCTACCGATATTGTGTTGTCGGCTGTGTAACATGAATATCTTTGAGAGAATATTTCTGACAGGATAACAGGATTGACGAGATTGATGAAATACTGGATTCGTGAAATCTAAATAGACTAATAATTCTATTTAGATTTCACGACTATCTCTGATGTTCAGAAAATAAAAATCGTTGGTTAACGCCGGGTCTTGGGATACAAATCTTCTCCATCACTGTCGTCCTGTAAAATGCTTTCTCTTCCTCCTGTTATCAGCCTCGCTGTATCAGCATCAGGCGAAGAAGATTGGTCAAAAGAAACTCTCATCTCTTTCTTTATCCTGCCTTGCCTCGCCGAAGCTTTCCTGCGAAGGCGGGTCATCCTGTCAAAAAACCGTCTTTCCTTGCTAACCCTCATGCAGTATTCAGGCTAATAAAAACATGTCTTCATTCGTATTAATTAAATATGATAAAACTTTACGTAACTGCTATGGAGAGAGTATGAGAATTATAAAGAAGAGAACGTTTTCAGGTCTATGCATGGTGATTTTGTTGATGTCTGCTACTATGTGCGGTCGCGTGTATTCGGAGGATGAAATCATTGTTGCCGCCACGCGAACAGCAAAGAGCATTAACGATGTGCCGGCGAGCGTGGATGTTATGGATCGGGCTGAAATCGAATCGGCAAATGCAGTCAGTGTTGATGAATTGTTTAAGACCATAGCAGGTGTTGATCTACAGGGGAGCGGGTACCCGGGTTCGGCCATAAAACTTAACTTGCGCGGTCTAACACCCGGTTACCAGAGCAAACGGGTGCTTGTTCTCGTCGATGGACGAAGAGTCAACGATCAATACCAGGGCAATGCAGAGTTTGCGCTCCTGCCCGCTGACGGTATAGAACGAATAGAAATACTCAAAGGACCGGCATCCGCGCTGTATGGGTCAGGAGCCATGGGCGGAGTAATCAATATCGTGACGCGCAGAGGCGATGTTAAGGGTGGACGCATGGAAATAAGTTCTGCCGTAGGCGAAAATAATACGCGCCATTACAAATTGAATTATGGCGGACAACTGGGCGTGTGGGACTATCTTTTAACTGGCAGTCATGTCGAAACGGACGGTTATATCGATAATTCCGACGGAACGGACAGGGACTGGTTGGCCCGGAACATTACGGCAAATATTGGACTCGCTATTGACGAAAACAAAGAAATACGTCTGTTTCTTGGACAATATGCAGGCGAAGGCACGGACGAGGACAGCGAAAGAGAAACAAGAAAAAACTATGAAGCAGTCGCGTATACATGGCAATGGCATGAAGAATCGCAAGCCATATTGAAGGCTCGTCTTTATAGAAGCACTGAAAATCATGAATACGACTGGAAATATCCAGGTGAAGGAATATATGAACAATATACCGTTGCCGGGGAGCTGGAGCAATCCTTGTGGCTGGGTGACATTAACCTTGTTACTTTTGGACTGGAGGCGCGTCGTGAAAGCGTTGATATTGATGAAGTGCAGGGGCCGATAGATGAGCATGCCTCAGTAAGCTCGTTATACGCGCAGGATGAGATTCACGTGATGGAAGCCGTCAGGATTACGGTTGGGCTTCGTGATGATTATAATCGTGATTACGGCGATGAGTTCAGTCCCAGACTAGGGGTGTTGTGGAATGTTTCTCAGGATATGGAGTTGTTCGCTTCCGTTAATCGCGCGCATAGAGCGCCTGGTTTGTCAGACCGTTTTGTCAATGTTGTTTACTGGGGCATGAGGTTTGAAGGCAATCCCGATCTGGAGCCTGAATCCATGACTGCCTATGAAACAGGCATTAGGAAGAGGTTTGGCGAGCGTTTGGGCGCTGAGTTGTCTGTATTTGATAATCATATGAAAGACAGTTTTGATTTCATGATGGAATCCGACGGCATATTTCGTATTCGCAACGCAACGCGTGTAAGAACGTATGGATTCGAAACGGTATTCAGACTAAAGATTACCGATACGTTATCGGGGTTTGCCAATTACTCGCTTACAAAAGGGTCTTATGACGAATTCCTGGCCGATCCCAGGATAGAGGGCAATGAATTAGCGTATCTGGCGAAAGACAAAGCCAATATAGGATTAAAATACCGGAAAAAAGGCATGATGCACTCCTTGTCCTGCCGTTATGTCGATTCGAGATATGGTGATGCCGGGAATACGTCTGAAAACAGACTGAATGAATATGTAACGGTCGATTGGCGTAGCCGTATCAAGGTTGCCGAGAATGCATGGATTTCGTTGAATGTTGATAATATTTTTGATAAGGAATATCAGGATTTTCCAGGTCTTGATCAGCCGGGCAGGAGAGTGTTGGGCGGCCTAGAGCTGGTTTTCTGAAACGAGATGCAACTAAGAAAATTGAATATCCAATGACCAAGTGGGGACCCGGCTTCGTCAGGAAAACTACGCCGAGGCGCGGGAATTTTGACGGGATAAACCCGCCTTCGCAAGAAGGCTTCGGCGAGGCACGGCAGGATTAACCCTACTTCGCTAATAAGCTACGAAGGGCAGGCAAGATTAAGATAAGATGGTTCAAGAAATCCGGATAAAAATATCTTCTCTTGATCCGGTCTAAATGTTAAAGAAATTTTCTTCGGATGCTAAATAGATACAGGAGGTATAATGAAAGTACTTGTAGCCGACAAAATTGCCGAGAACACAATCACAAGTTTGAAAGAACTGGGATGCGAACCTGTTGTTAATCCCAAATTGAGCGCTGAAGATTTACCTGATGCTATTGGTGATTCCGAAATCCTTATTGTACGGTCTACAAAGGTGACAAAGGAGACGATACAATCAGCGTCCGCGCTTAAGTTAATAATACGTGCCGGTGCTGGTGTTAATACCATAGATGTTGATACGGCCAGTCAGCGCGGCGTTTATGTGTCGAACTGCCCTGGCACGAATACCGATGCAGTTGCGGAGTTGGCGCTTGGTTTTCTTATAACCGCCGACCGAAGAATGGCCCAGGCGTGTAGTGATCTACGGAACGGTAAGTGGCGGAAAGCCGAATACGGGAAGTCACGCGGGCTAAAGGGGAGGACGCTGGGCGTCATAGG
>JAQBFJ010000109.1:0-3445 GCA_032123435.1 Verrucomicrobiota bacterium | reverse complement strand
ATAAGGTGAAGTATGCTCACTCAACCCCTGCCCCGCGTCAAAAGCAAACAGTGTCAACGTTCCGGTTTTCTTATCTAACAGTGTTTTGCTCACAATCGAATCAGGCGCGTAATCAATGGATTGCGCCAAATCAATCTGTCTACCTTTAAAATCATCTTTCATCTCAGAAGCCTCCTTTTTCCATAACTTCACCATTAAGACTTATGGTCACTTCTTCCATTTCCAGATCCGTACGCCCACTCAAATCCAATGCGCGCTCAACAATCTCCGTCAATCCGCCACAGCACGGCACTTCCATACGTACAACAATTACTTTTGCTATAGAAGATTCTTTAAGTATTTCCCCAAGTTTTTCTGCGTAGCCTTCGGTACGATCAAGCTTAGGACAACCAACAAGCACGGCCCGCCCTCTTATGAACCGCCAATGCACGTCAGCGGAAGCAATAGGCGAACATGTGCTTAAAATGACCAGCTCGCGATTCTTGAAGAACGGCGCGCCCGGCCGGACAAGATGTATCTGAACCGGCCACTGATCAAGCTCCGACTCGTTAACCCGCGCCGGCAGACCCGACGCGCCAACAGCGCTCTTACTGCCGGTCTCTTTCAAGCCAGCCCTTGCCATACTTCCCGGACATCCGCTATGCCCTACGGCATGATTCTTTTCATGCCGGACATTGGCATTCATCATTTTGTCCACACCTTCTTTCCCTATGGATTGCATCACATGTTGTTTTGTCGCCTCAATATCAAACACATCGCTTTCGCGCTCTTCTATCTTGAGTGCTCCGGTGGGGCATTTGCCAATACAGTCACCAAACCCGTCACAGAACTGTTCTTTTACCAGCCTGGCTTTGCCGTCAACAATCTCAAGGGCGCCTTCCGCACAGTCTGAAACGCAATTCCCACAGCCATTGCATAACTCTTCGTCTATACTTATTATCTTGCGCTTTACCATACAGCACCTCCAGTCCTGTCGTATTAACCGAGAATTTCTTTCAGATCCTCGGCGGGCGTTTTGATCGGAGCTATCTCATAATTTTTAACCAGAATATCCAGCACCGCTGGTGTCAAACAAGCGGGAAGACTCGGCCCCAGCTTGATCTTCTTTATACCAAGGAAAAGTAATGTCAACAGAATGCAAACTGCTTTCTGCTCGTACCAGGACAGAATCAAGGATAACGGCAGACTGTTAACGTCCGTATCAAACGCCTCAGCAAGCGCCGCCGCTATCTGCACAGCAGAATAAGCGTCATTACACTGCCCAACGTCGAGCAGACGCGGGATCCCGCCTATATCACCGAATTCCAGTTTGTTAAATCTGTACTTTCCACACGCTAATGTAAGTATAACACAATCCTTTGGCACGGCTTCGGCAAATTCAGTGTAGTAATTTCTTCCACTCTTAGCGCCGTCACAGCCACCTATAAGAAAGAAATGCCTGATACTGCCGGCCTTCACTGCTTCAACAATTTTGTCAGCCGCATCCAGAACAGATTCACGCGCAAAACCGACCGTAATGGTTCTGTCAACCCCGTCCTCGGCAAAACCCTCTTCCGCCAGAGCCGCGTCTATCACAGGAGTAAAGTCAGTATTTTCAACATGTGTTACACCAGGCCATGCCACAAGACCTGAAGTGAATATCCTTTTCACATAACTTTCCTGTGGTTTTTGAATGCAATTTGTGGTCATAAGAATTGCACCGGGGAACTCTTCAAATTCACGCCGCTGATTCTGCCACGCGCCCCCGTAATTGCCGACAAGATGATTATATTTCCGCAAACCCGGATAGCCATGAGCCGGCAGCATTTCTCCGTGAGTATAAACATTTATGCCCTTACCTTCAGTCTGAGCCAGAAGTCCGGCAAGATCCTTGAAATCATGACCTGAAACAAGAATAGCCTTTCCTTTTACAGGTTCTATCCTGACCTTTGTCGGAACGGGCGTACCGAACGCTTTTCTATTCCCGTTATCCAGAAGCTCCATGGCCCTCAAATTCATTTCACCGCAATGCAAGGCCAGAGCGAGAATTTCCTTAGTCTCAATTTTGTCCCTGCTCAGAAAATCCAGGGCTTCATGCATGAACCCGTAGACTTTTTCATCTTCATATCCCAGAATCATAGCATGGTCAACATATGCGGCCATGCCTTTTAGACCTGATGTGACCAACTCCATTAATCCGGCAACATTATCGCCAAAGATAGCTTTCCTGGATTCAACTCCCACCTTTTCACCCTGTGAGATCAAGCCGGCCAAATCATTCGCCGGCTCCCATTCGGCAGGACCGGAAAGGTCTTCCGGAGAATCTCCCGCCTTTGCCAAAGCATGTTCGTACAATGCGCGTGCTTTTATTTTAATGTGGTGGGCTCCGGACAACAGATCCGCAAGTCGATTCGCGTCAAAGTTCACGTTGGTGATAGTAGAGAACAAAGCTTCCGCGACAAAAACATCTATATCCCCGTCACGTTCACCCAATTGCGCGGCGCGATGAGCATACATGCTTATGCCTTTCGCAGCATGTACCAGCAGATCCTGCAGTATAGCCACATCAGACTCCTTACCACATACACCAACTTTAGTGCAACCCGTCCCCTTGGCCGTCTGTTCACATTGAAAACAAAACATATTGACTCCTTCTTTCCCTTTGTTTATTCCACATTGTCTTTTGAACTATTCTGAACCTTCATATTCTCCATCCCATTATCCGTATTACCACCAGTATGATCGGCCCGCGCCCCTGCCGAACCAAGTGAGGACGAGGCAAGAATAAATCCGATAACAGCGCCTATTATTAGCCCGCCTATCGGATTGCACGTCAAAGGACATGCGCCACCCGCGCATTTACCGGCATACCCGATTATCCCGCCTATAACGGCTCCGACTACAACCCCTCCTATTAAACGGTACATCATTGCGTAACTCCTTTCATCATAAACAACTTATTCCTATCTTGAATATTACGCAAAATACGTGCCAACTTCTTCTTATCGCTTTCGTTGAACTTTAAACCGTTGCATTCCAATGATTTGCAGTATATTCAAAATGCCTGATAAATAAAAGTAATGTCTCGTTATGTCGCATTAGCATCATGTTAATGCGACATTACGGTACATCAGAAATGTCAAAGGTGGGTCATTAGTCCGACCTATTCATGAACAAAGTTCCCGAATAGGCCGCCCTCCGGGCTTCGACGCGTGCCTGTCGGCACTTGCTCATGGCTAACCTTGAGCAAGCTGCGTAGCAGCGCGTCGAAATCATTGGTAGCGCAACTCGCGCTGCCAATGGTGCTTATAAATGAAGACGGAATCTTCATGAATAATGCAAGGTTAGGATTCTTATACCTATCCCGATAAGTAATAGTCCACCGATAACTTCCATCTTCTTCTCGAAAAAATGGCCCGACCGTCTGCCGATCCATACACCGGCAAAAGACACCAGAAAAGTGATC
>JAQBFJ010000108.1:0-16014 GCA_032123435.1 Verrucomicrobiota bacterium | reverse complement strand
GGCATGAAGCAACTGGTCATCACCAGTTTTCCATCATTTCCGAATAACTCTATCGAAGCACGATCGACCAATATACGTAAATGAATCCTGCCGTCAATAGACTCAATCGGCCCTGTTTTTCCAAGGAATCGTATCTGTTTCTCGGCTGGTACATACCGGATCACCTCGCCTCGAATCAGAAAGGCAATTTCAGAGGCATGGCTGGAATCTATCTCGGCCTCAATATCGAACAGATCGCCTGAAATACCGGCCAGTAAATCTTTGCCCGGTTGAAGCTGGACATTATGCCATTGCCTGGAGTCGCTCCGCAGAGACTCTATTTCGCGCGCCGGTAACCGGCAGATCCTCAATCCTTCGGGAAATGTGCGCAGAGTCAGCTCGGTTGGAAAATTCATCTGCTGGTTAAACGGCATGTTTGGAAACAGATCGCCTCGCATCCATGCAATCTGAATCCGGCGGCCGTCAGATTCGGGAATATCGCTGTACGTCTGCACGGCGTAGTAGTTCGCACCCCAGTCAGCGGGCAACGGCTGATTGCCGTTGGGGATGAACTGTTTGCCATCAAAGTCGCCGACAAGGTACCTGCCGTTGGCGGCTGTCAGTACCCATTTGATCCGGTTCCTGTCGCCATCCACGGCCATAGGGAAAAGATCCGGACATTCATCACAATCGGGGATCGTGATCGTCTGTATTTGTTTCCACTGTTTCAGGTCAGGTGAAGAGAGCAGGGCGAAATCGTTTTTGTCCAGATAGAGCGCCATGATCCACGTCTTTGTCAGAGTATGCCAGATTACTTTGGGATCCCGGTTAGATCCGGCGATATGGCCGAGAACAGGATTCTTGGCGTATTTGGTGAAAGTGCGCCCCAGGTCGGTGCTGTAGGCGATGCATTGTGTGACCGGCACCTTGGGTGTTACCCAGTCGCCGGCGGCCGTATAGATGCAGACTATTGCTTCCTTGCCGAATCCGGCTGTGTTGTTCCAGTCCACAACCGCTGAGCCGGAGAAAATTGTTCCGAGACCGTCAGGATGTATGGCGTGATCAAGTTGTTTCCAATGGACCAGATCCGTGCTGACGGCATGGCCCCACGTCATGTTGCCCCACGCGATACCGGCTGGATTATGCTGGAAGAAAAGATGATACTCGCCTTTGTAGTACACGAGGCCATTTGGGTCGTTCAGCCAGTTTTTTGCGGCTGTGAAATGAAACTGCGGCCGGTATAACTCGTTATATAAAGTATCCTTACTCATTGATCTCCTTGCGAGTGAGGCGCAGCTACCTGCCGTCGCTTGCACTCGGTTTGTTCGATTGTTTGCCTATTTGATGTTACTTATTGCTCTTACCTTCTGAATAAGCGTTTCCGCAGCCACGGTTTCAGGGCACGACACTGACAGTATGAAGCGCCCGCGGCGTGCGATATCCAGTAATGCGTCGAGTCGTTCGTATGGAACGGCCCCGGCCACGGGGCACTGGAGCGAAGCGGCCAAGATCTTATCGCGCAACGCAGGCATGTCGAGCAACGCAGTTGCGAACGACGGTTGCTTCGGGTCATCAACAAACCACTGTATTAAAGTGCCCCGGTAGGAGCTGACTAGTTCTACCTGGTACAAGCCAACCGTGTGATTGTGGAAGAATCCACCGCCGGTATGAGTGAAAAGCTTCTCGTTCGATGGACGATCAAACGTTTCGGCCATTTCCCGACTGATCAATCCCACCGGGTCACCATTCACAAAAACCGCGTCGTCCGGAAGCCATGCGCCCCAAACCCCCACACCCCAATCAGCAGGACGCGGAGCCTTCGCCTTCAGTAGCTTCTCAACCGCGATCGACCAGTCGGCGCACCGGTCCGCCAACGCCATTACCCGATCGGGGTCCAAGTACATGTCTGTGAAAAGCTCGGTACCGCGAATACCGTTCGCCGCATCGAGTGGCGAGCGATGCAGGAACGGGAGCACCATGAAATCTTCTTCCCAGCAATTCCAGAGCGCACGGTTCACGTCGCACGCAAAACCTATCCACTTGTTCACTGGATCGAATGTGAGCCTCTCGATTTCAGACCATGACAGATTGGGCTCCAGCCAACTCGTACTGCCGTCGTGCACGGGATCACGTCCAATCATGGCCGCGGTGATTCCACCGATTCCCCAGTAGACAATGGCGCACGGGACACTGTCGTCGTCAATAGCGTAGAACTGATCGTACGAGTTGCGGAGCAGTGCAATGTACTCTTGCACGGCAGATTCCACCGCAGTGGATGCCAGGGAGGATTCCTGGCCACGCTCGTGCAGTCTGTTGCAGAGAAACCCCTCAAGACTGGGGTTTCTGCCGCCGTTGATGTAAACGAGCAGGTCGCCGGGCTCGCGGCGAGCGTAGAATTCCCGATGGCGCGAGATTCGCTGTTTCAATTGCGACTGGTATTTCATCATCTGTTTCCTGACCTAATGCCAGGCTGACAGTTTCTTTTTACCTGAATATTGCACGAGTTTCTTGTTAGTTGATTTCGGACTCCGAGGTCAACATTATTTGTCATGATTTTCACCATTCTTGCACAAAGCCATTGTTTTACAACTTCTTATCCCACACGCATGCGATTCTTCATGAAATATACGGGCTAGTAGGTGAACAGTTCTTCCATGGGGTACGTTCTGCCGGTTGCGCTGTTCAATGCATTACGAATCTTGGATTTGACGTTGGGTGTCAACCTTCTTCCTTTGCACGCCCGCGAGACCATCTTGTGTGTAATATGTTCAGTTGAGAGTGCAACAAGGTCTTGCGACTTGAGGTCATGGTCACCCATGATTTGCGCGATGGGTTGCTCGCCAAGATTACGTTCAATATCATTATGCGTTTTCATGATTACTCTACAAAGGGCAGGTTTTGCGTCACCCTGCGCGCGGAACGTGCGACAGGGTGCACGCAATGGTCATGCCTTCTTCTTTTGTAGTTGATCCTTGATGTGACTGAATTCGTCGCTCTTGCCTTCAACTCCTGACCAACGCGCGATCTCTTTGAGATCGACAGCGTTGTGTTTAGCGACAAGAACTGCTTGTCTGAGACATTCGGTGTCGCCATCGTGATAGTACCAGGTAAGTCGGTCTTTAACGCAATCTGTTGGAGAAATGATCCGGAGCACACCTGCTTCCGTCTCGAGTTCATCAATCTGCTTCACGGGTTCCTCTCCGACTCCAAGAGGTCCTGGTGGAAACTCAACGAGCAGATCGGTGTCTGGGTGCCGGAAGTGGCGATTTTGCTCGTGGAATCCTAATGACTTCATGACATCTCTGATTCGGTTCCGCTTTGTGAACCCTGCGTTCACGAAGTCGAGATCCAAAGAGACGTATTTCTCCTCACTATATATCGATACACAGGATCCACCTGAAAGAACCACGTTGATATGATTCTTCTGGAACTCGGAGGAAACGAGACCCGCGAGTTCCAGGCGCGTCATGTCACGAATGGCTTTCATAGCGGCTTGCCTCTTCGCCTGGGGCGACGGCGGAAAACAAGAAGGCGTTCTTTCTCATCCGGCGAATAGAACGAAAGGGCTTTGTTGAGTAAGGCTATCAGCTCTTTGCGAAAAGAATACCTTGGATTGAAGCGGTAGAGCCTTGTTTTTCCGGCCTTGTTGCTGGCCAGTACGCCGCCAGCCTCGAGTTTGTCCAGTTGTCTCTGAAGACCATACAAGTCCGTATCAAAAAACCTGGCCATTTCGCTTGCGTAGCCTTCTTCTCTTACCAGAATGAAGATCAGTACGCGCTCAGAATTGAGCGAGCCAAGTAATGGTTCAAGCATGACGGATCTCCTTTTTATGACGACCAAGCATATTGGTTATATCACCACGTTATGTGGTTATATCACCAAAGATGGTGGTATATTGGCATGAGCAGTCAAAGTATGCAAGAAGAATATTCCTGGAAGCACAACGTCTTGCCCTTCAACATCTTCCCAGCGCGAACCGTCAACTTCCCCGATGTTATGCTATGTACGTACAAATGCCAACAATGGCTCATAATCACTGTTGTCAGCAGCGTGCAAAGACTCAATATATTGTTTTCGAATTATTCCTGCTTGAGACAAATTCTTGCCTCCCCATGTGAACTCCGGGTGCTTGAGTATGTTTTTCAATAAGAGATTTGCCATTTCTCTTGCATGGCGCCCATTACCATTGGGAAATTGGGTGAATTGAAACAAGTCTATGGTGAAAACGAACGGCAATAAGATCAGGTTACTTTTCCTGCAGTTCAATCCATAAAGCTGTGTCGTCGCAAAAGATTTCTAAGGCTTATTGGAACTTGATGCCATGGCCCGCCAATGTTTTTATCGCTTTGGCGGAATTGGCCAGCCCATTTCCAGACATTGCCGAACATACGTTTGTGAAGAGTCTTAATAAACCGCTCATTCATAATGTTGCTTGGCTTTGTTTTGTCTGTCCAGGCTTTGGCCTCCAGGATGTTGTCCTGTTCCCATCGATCCAGTTCGCCACACGTTGTTACGTGAGTAAGGATTAAGCCTTCTGCTTCATCAGGATCAATGGGTGTTGCCCCCTCTGGATATTCGAATTCTATCACAACTCATCCCATAGGTTTGAAGGCATAGTATCAACAAGATCATCAATCATTTCAGATAGGACTTTCTTGTTTTCTTTTGCACTGAGCGACTGATCTTCAAGTGCCATTGTCTGATTCGCTACGGCAAGACGCTTTTCGGCAACTTGCCTTGCCCTGGCCCGAATTGTTTTTTCCAAGGAGGAGTGTGGTACGAATCCGTAAACGAATCGACAATCAAGGCGCTCTGCAACGCGTCGCATAGTCTTGATTGTAACCGCACCAACTATCTCATCTTTTTCGATGCGCGCTACCGCCTGTTGTGCGACTCCCAGACGTTCAGCCAATTGCCTGGCGGTCATTCCGAGCGCATCTCGTAGAGCCCTGATCCAACCTTTATTAGGGGGGGTAGAATGGCATAAAGGGCTAAGCTCTCGGAGAGAGGCGTCCAGTTGCTCTCTAATAAGTTTCTTCTTTTTCATGGTACAACCACCTTTAGTGTATGTTCTAAGACTCAATTACGCGGCAAGTACAACAGATAAGTTGTATTATGTCAACAATAAACAACATACATATTGTAATCACATCCTAGATATACAATATATATGTGGTAATAATCACAATTCTTTTCCATCGAACGCCTGGAATGAGGGTTCTGGCGCGGCTAAGCGACAATACTCGCCAGTTCGTTGTTCGCTCTGCTTTTCTTCCTTCCGGGAAATATCGCCGCCAGAATCCAGACAGGCAATATACCTCCGGGGCAATGAGGACTAGCGTCTCCCTTGGGCTTGTCTTCGACTTCCCTTCGACTTGTTCCTGAGCGGCGGGCGCGGCTCGCCACCACCGGGGGGCAGGACAATCTTATCCTCCGAAGCGACCCATACAAAACGTGACTGCGATTTGCTCCCTTTGTAGGCGGGGACCCGGAAACGCCGCACATGGAAGTTGCAGCTCATCAAAAGCTGTTCGAAACTCTTACTCGGCTCAGGCGACCATACTGCCAGGCATCCCTGTTCGCGGAGCGCGAGGCGGCAGGCCTCGATTCCTTCAGGACCGTACAGACGTTGGTTCCCTGAATCGGTCACCGCGCTGGGACCATTATCGATATCCAGCAGAATCGCATCGAATCTGCTCTTGGAACGTGAGATAAGCTCGACGATATCACCCGTTTTGAGGTCCACTCGTTTGTCCTCTAGAGGGCGGCCGTTGAGTTCCCCAAAGAACTTACGATTCCATTCGACTACAGCACCCAACAGTTCGCTCACCACCACTTTGGCGTGGGGGCTGAGCATATCGAGAGCCTGGCGCAAGGTATAGCCTAGACCCAGGCCGCCGATGAGTATGCTGGGCGCTTTGTGACCGGCCAGAAGCGCACAACCCAGCCGCGCCAGCTCCAGTTCCGACTCATGTTGACGACTGTTCATCAACTCCTGACCATTGATCTTAATCGAGAAATCACGGTCATGCTGACTAAGCACCATCTCGCTTCCGTCCGGGGTCCGGGCTGTAGCTATTCTTACTATCGCTTTCATACTTGGTGCTGGTGTATGTACACGTCAATCGTCTCTTCTTTCCGGGGAACGTTACGAATGAGGCGGTTCGAGTGGAGCGCTTGGCGCGGAACTCGAGGTCGATCTCAATTCGATGGACGCTTCATATGACGATAACTTCATGGATGCGGACATAAGGCAGCACCACCGTCACTTTACCTTTCGTGTAGGTCCATTTGATTTCACCTTTCTCCAGCGGTGCGGTGACTGTCTTGGGTCTACTTGATCGGTCAATGGTGAGGGTAATTGGGCCTGCCGGAGGTATCTCATCAATGGCGCCGTTATTAGGCTGATTGGGAATGCCGCTCAGACGGTTGATCAAATGAATAATAGTCTTCCCGCCCTTCTTGCGCATCGCAACATCAATGCACACAGGAGCATTGACGCGGATCGGGAGCCTGCCGATGGTTTTCTCCGTTACTTTGCCAATGAATGTGCGTATGAGCGGATAACGGTTACGCTCAAAGTCGCGGAAGACATCCGCGGGGATATAGGCGACGCGTCCTTTCCCTACGCGGTTGATTGTCGCGGCAGGGTAAGGCAGGAGCCGATCTTTCAGCAGAGGCGTGGCCCCGAGTCGGCCAATGGCGGCTACGCCCTTCTTCGGCATGGACAGCCGCCAGGTTTCGCTGAACAGCGGCACGGAGCCGTCTGCCGCGGGCACATGGAACACTGCCTTCTCCCTCAGCTTACCCTTCGTGACACCGAGGAATGTGGAGCCGAATCGGTCAAAAATCTCTGCGCCGGAGACGATGAGCCTGCCGCCGTTTCGCACGTATGTCTTGAGAGCTGTCACCATCTCTTCGGACATGGCGTGACGCTCCGGAACAACAACGGCGGGAAAATCTGCCAGGCGCGGGAGCAGCGCCCATTCGTCCAGAATATCTACGCCGTAATGATTCTCGAGCAGCGAATAGACGGCGCCCTTCACCGGCGCAGTATCGACACCCCACATTAAATTGGCCGCCTTCACCGTATTGTGGACATGGTGCTCGGAATGAAGCACGGCAATCTGGGGAATTGACTCAGCGCCCTGACAGAACGCGCGACGCTTCTTCACGAAGCGGCTCACATCACGCAAACGTTTCTGGCGCCATTCCACAAGGCGCCCATCGCGGACACCACCCGGGGTCTCATATATCTGAACATTTCCGCCGAACGAAAGGATCACAGAGGCCTCCTGTATCAGCATCTGCTGCGGCTTCGCAGTCCACGCTGATTGGGGATCATCCATTCCGAGTGAGCGATAAAAGTTCCAGAGCATGATGTCCCACGGCTTGCCTCGCGTAGAAAGGAAGCGCGCTTCGCAGCGGCTTTGATCAAGCCCGAAAACCCACGTGTTATCGCCGCTGATCCAGTCGGTGGGAACCTTGGGTTCTCCGGGGTTGTTGAAGGTCTGAAGCCAGTTTGAGCAAACCCGTACGTCTGGCTTGTGTTCATGTATGGTATTGCAGTACTTCGTGACATAGCTTTCGAAATTTTCACGGGTGAAGTTCCACCACGCCGGCCAGTTTCGACTATTCTCTTTAACGGGTGGCTTGGCAATACCTGTCTTAGAGGTGAAAGCCTTGCGGCAACGCTTGCAGTAACACGGCTCAACGGCCCACAGGTCACCGTCAACCCAGAAACCGTCCACTTCATACCTGTCGATGAGCTCGAGCATCTGCGGGAGCATCAGCTTGTCAAGATAGGGACCGAGCGGACACATCTTCTCGCCTGTAGGAGCGCCGGCATTTTGGCCGAATGGCGCTCCTGCGATCATGCCTTCGGCATTGACAACGCACCAGCTGCGATGCTTCGCGCCGGCTGCTTTGTCCCATATACCGGAGTAGTGACAGTGTAACGGCAGGCCGAGGGAACGTGTTGCTTTGCGCCACTGCATAAGAGCATCTTTTTTCAGTTTGGGCGGCGTCGATGCATATTTGACTTTACTGAACCAACTGGTGTACCCTGCATGTCCTTTGCAGTCCGTCTGAACAAAATCAGGATTCATCAGCTTCAACATCGGCACCAGCTCCTTCATGTCGCACCGAGTCCCCAGTGTTGTGTCGTCTTTTCCGGCGTGCAGATCATAGTGCAGCCCAAAGTAATACTTCGCCCCATACCAACTGCCTTTGTATGTCATAATATCTTCTCCTTGGACCGATTAACGTCTGGTAAATATCTCTATTGCCTTGTGCGTCCAATCGCGGCGCCGCGGTTCACCGCGTACTGTCCACGCGGCTTGTTCAATACTCCTCAATACGTGATGTCGTCAGTTGTTCCAAGTGTACGATCCGCCCCCCACATCGATCCTCAATCTATGTCTCGATACGGATTGCCCGCAGTCTATCCTCGTAACGCGCTGCGTAGTCAGCTTTCGCGTCTTCCGACAAGAAGGATCTGTTGATTAAAGCTGTCGCCCTGTCACGCTCCTGAGGGAAGCTCAATAGGATTCTCTCAGCTCTCTTGCGCTGAATACCGAATAGATTAGCGAGGTGGAAAAAATCCTCTGCTCCAAAGAACCCGTTTTGGGAATAGAACTGGCTCTCGAACTCATCAAAGAGGCTAATGGCCGTACGTGACTCATTGGGGATGTGCAGAGACGTGCAGATCAAGTCGTAGGCTGGGGTTAGAACATAGTCACCATACGGCGATTCATACAGAGAGAAGTTCTTGAGATGAGCGTCGCCGTTGGAGAAGACGTAGTTGAACACAATGAGACGAAGAAGCTTCTCGACTTCTACTGCGTATGCCTTGCAGTTGGCGTACAGGATACGGCCCATCTCTTCATAGCTTCCGTCATACTTGTAGTTGTTCCCATGCGACTCCGGACTCCGAGAAGAGAGTTGACAGAAATCCTCTTGGGGAACTTTCTGGCCGTCCCTGCGATCAAATCGCTTGACGACATACGCCATGGAATCGTCTTTGAGGTAAAGGCAGGCATTGGCTGCAGTTGGGATTTTGAAAACCTGTGCAGCTATCTGCATCGTCAAGTGCTCGTTGGCGGGAACGTCCGCCTCCAACCTGGGGAGTGGCCGTGAAGGTACGGGTTTCAAGATGTATTCCCCGGCGGTGTCTACGGGTACGAGATCACCCCGCTCCAAGCGGACAGAGATCTTGTCCTGGACACCAGAGATTGACATTCGCTCCGCTTTCGCCAGTTGCACAGTTGAGATGTCTGATCGTCGATATGGAAGTCGGTAAGGGAATTTTCTTCTGCCTCCGGTCAGAAGTTTCAGGCCGGCTGGAGAAAAGCCTTCTTCTTTCACTTCGGCTAGAGTACTGTGGCATTGATAGGGCATTACTCGTGGACCTCTTCAACTGTGACGCTGCCGATAGGATCATTTTGGGCGGTTTTCAGAAGCCGCCCAAAGTGATCTCTTTCGTCGATCTTCAGGAGTCTGCACTGGAGATCCTTTGTGACTCCTTCCGCAAGCAATCCGTGGAAGAAAGGAAATAGGTGTTTTGACTCAAACAGCTCTTTGCGTTTGGGCATCGTGCACGATATTGGTTTTGCCTCAGAGTCGCGCAGGTAGGCCGTGTCATAGGCAAAGCTGAATCCTGTTTCAGTTTCCTCAAGGACTCCCGCCAGAACTCCATGGTTCAACACTTTACCTTTACGATTCATCAAGAACCTTCACAACCAGGTCCATCCCCAGCACACGCGTGATCATATTCAGCACGGCGACTGTTGGGTTCCCTTTGCCTGATTCAATGTCACTCAGTGTATGAACAGCTACTCCTGAGAGCTCGCCTAGTGATTGCTGGTCAACTCCCAGGAAGCGTCGCCGTTCCTTGATTGCGTTACCTATCTCCTGTGAGTTCACGGCGCGTAACACCTCCCTATATGCATATGATCGTCTATTTGAACGTCATCTCTTGTATTCATTACAGTGAATATATGACATCACCTAGCAAAATTCAAGACATAAATCGTAATAAATATTCACTTTAATGAAATTATGTCGTCCATTGTGGTCGATGTTGCCCAAATCGCATAGAATATTCAGTTTAATGAATAAAATGCTGGCAGTACCGATGTTGTCTTCATTCTTTTCACCCCAATCGCGGCGCTGACTGGTTATCGCGCTATTATCGCGGGTTAGCCACGGCAACTATTTTGTGACCAGGCGGTTATGCCTTAGAGTCACTTTACCCCATGAAAAGGCGTTGTAAGTCCCTGCCTCTTTCACTGGGTCCCTGTCATTTCCGCATGCGGGCTCCGATGTACTCGAGTTGTGCGACAAACGCCTCCGGAATCAGCCCGCTGTTTTGGATCGGGACATCCCATGTGATTACGCCTCCTTTGCTCGTGACGTGCCTGGTATACCCGTGGACCAGCTCATCAGGGAAGCGGGGATGCTGCCCTTTGCACCAATCCTCGCCGAGGAACGACAGGACGTGAAAGCGATCCGCATGCCCGCTTGGGCCCGTAACGAGAGGTCCTCCGCATTGGGGCAGTGCGGTGGATATTTCACCGGCAGTGTAGTCTTCATGATCCGTGGCGTGAATCACGGGCGTCTTCACACCGGCATTGAAGGCCAGGATGGCATCCGGATTCCCAGCCCTGAGCGCCGCCGCGTAGGTTCTGAAGTTAGGTTCCTCCTCGTCCGGATAACGATAGTTCAGCCCGTAGCATCCATCAACCCACCAACCGCGCACTTTTGCTCCCCAGCGCAGCGACCAGTCGCGACAGACAGCCTCCCAGTTCCGCATGAATTGAACGTGGCGGAACCGAGCCCATTGGGCGCCGCTGAAAGCTTCCCAATCGGTAATCATGCCGTCATTCCAATGGTCCGGCATCTGCAAACCTTTTCGCGCCTCCATGTCGGCCCACGAACCGTCGGCGGGCACATATACCATGAGATCAATCCCGAACGCATGAAGTGCTTCATGGAGATCGGAAACCAAGTCACGTTTGGAACACTTGCTTGGACGCAGGCCCGCGATTGCGTCGTATGTTTCATTCGGCGCGCAGTAGTGTCCTGAGCCCTGGCCGATAGTAATGAAGAAATAGGGCGTGCCAACGGACGATAACTGCCGGGCAAGGCCGGGAACGTCAAAAGCATCCACCCGCCTGTTCCATTCGTCAGCTGTTGTCTGTGGTGTTGTCAGGTAGTGACAAAACACCCCCCATCCGCGGGCCGCAAACCATTCAGTGTCTCGCATTCTGCAAATCCTTTCTTTAGCGGAACGATCAGATCACCCGTTCTGGAGAGATGCGCCTTGCTTCTCGTCAATCACTGATTGTCACTTCGGGCAGTGTCACCCCTGTATCTTCTGTATGTCCACAGTTCCTGCATTTCACCTCAACCGTCTGATTACGCTTGGGAAAGAAAGGAAGCTGGAGCCGTTCCCCGCACTTTGGGCAGTAGCGCTGCTTGTGGAGTTTCTGCATGTCAATACCAACACAGATCAATAGCATCACGAACAAAACACCCCATACAACAAGGACAACGGGAGTGAATCTGCTTTCGAACGAGCAAAGAAGGCAGGACAGGATAAAGAGAAACATCCCACCCCACACAACGTAGTCAATCGCACCTATTCTCTTCTTTTTTTGCATTCTTTCACCGGACGTAGATCTTACGGTCGGCGCGGCTACGCGACGCGTGCTCTACATGCTATTGTCCTTCCTTAAAGCTTACTGTTTTCAAGGAAACTTAGACCGGAGTCGTTCAAACATTCGACTGCAGTCTCTGCATCCTCGTCATTGACCCAGACTTCTGGCCATGCGAACCCGAGTGTCCCTACGATGCTGGCGCCTGCCGTGTTGCATGTAAGTTCATTTTTCAACATGGCGTCGATTCCTGATTGCTGGAGAGCGCCCAGAACCATGTCACAGTGTGTCAGATTCCTGCTTGCGTAAATTTTTTTCATTTTAGATCGAACGTCAGCCTTCAGAGCAAGGCGGCCGTGGGCCGCCTATAGTCTGGAAGGCCTTGTTGGCATCCTTCGTTGTATCGAATCAGGCTGATTGTAAGGGCTGGCCTTTCTTTGTTTGAGCAGAAATTGCACTGGCGGGACAGGCGGAGGCACACAGCCCGCAACCGTTGCACTTCGTAGGATCGATACGGTGCGTACCGCACTTCGAGATCGGCGCGACGGCTTGGAAGTAACAGCGCTCCTCGCAGGCGCCGCATGCGATGCAGAGGGCAGGGTCGACCCGAAACGTGGATTCCCCTTTGAACATGACTTTTGCCCCTGCAAGGGTGTATTCGAGGCCAAGGCATTCGCCGGGACGGCAGCTGCACACCCCGACAATGAAAGGTGTTTCCAGTGTCCATATCGTGTGGACAAGTCCACGGCGTTCAAAGTCGCGGGCCAGTTCTGTGGCTTCGGCGACGCTGAGCCGTTGTGCGTTGGCAACAAACTCCGGCATATCCTCCATCACCTCACGCGGATAACTGCCGAGCCCGAAGCAGTAACGTTCGTCTCGCTTCCCTGTCAACCGTCGTCGGCACATGCACGGGAACAGGTTGATCTCGTCGGCAAGGCCAAACACCTTCTCGACATCATCCAGGGTCAGGATCTGCCCGAAGTGAATCGGCTTCATCTTGCGTGTAATGAACCGCTTGGCCGCCCATCCCACGATAGGCAGGTCAAGCAGTCGCATCCTGCGTTTGACGACTGCAGATTCATTCGGCGTTTCTTCCAGCAGCCACCGCAGACCGTCCCGGAAACGCTTACTTCCCCGAACCCGGTCGGCCGAGTAGTTCTGTACCTGTAGGTACCACGTTTGCCCCGCGCCATGCTTCATGCAGAATTCGCACATCCATCCATCCTTGCCCTTGCCAACGTTATATGTGCAATACGTTACAACATTTTGGTAACTGAATGAATCATCATGAACAATATTCGATCAATCAAGTTAAAATTAACATCTTCCCGACGTGAACCGTCGATACCATTTCAGTATCCTGTTATTTTTTGCAGATTTTTACGACCTTGAGACTGAAATATTTTTCGATTGCGTCAAAGTCTTTGTCGTGATGGAGCAACTGCACATGATGTGTGAGGGCAACTGCAGCAATCATACAATCCAGGGGCTTGCGGACGGTGATCCCTTTTTTCCGGAGGGACCGGTAGATCTCGGCGGAGCGCACGAAAATGTCACGGGGCATGGGAAGAAAGACAATATTATCAAAATGGGTTTTCGTCTCTCTGTATCGATTATCGTCCCTGATACCTTGAAGTACCTCTGCCAGGATAATTCCGCAGGTACAGATATCTTCACTTTCGGAAATCAGGAGTTCCAATACGCCAACCTGAGGCGTGACTTTGTCTGTGAAAAAGTCAATCCAGACAGTTGTATCTACGAGAACCATCAGGCAAACCGACCTTTCCGCCATGCGGCAAGATCCCCCCGCCAATCGACTTTGCCTTTCAATTCCAGCAATTTCTTCTGGTTCTCATGGCGCAAGACTTCATGCAACGCAAAATCAATCAAGCTCTTTCGGGTTTTGATCCCTGTGGCCTTCTGGCATTTGTCTACAAGTTTGTCATCTAAAACTACATTGGTTCTACTCATATTAATCACCTCCATTAATCTATACACATAATACCCTGTCACAATGTGTATGACAACAATAATCTTCTAAAAGATAACGTTCAGGTTCATGATTCGCCGCGTCCAGCGGCAATATCATGGAACCTTTTGTTGTGAGTCGCTTTTCTTCCTGATTTCAATATTACAGGAAGCTGATTCACGTGTTTCATCAAAACTTATTGTCACTATATGTAGCTCAGCGCCCATGGTCACCTCGACAGTCCCTTGAACTGGCTCCTGGCACCTGATTGGGTTCAGCCCTGACATTATCTTCAAGCGATTCATAACCTTGGAGAACTCCGGTGCCACACATTCGCCTCAGCGTGGATCGGGCACCAGTGGCAATGGTTCCGATTCATTCAGTGTCACCATCCCAACCCCTCTAGACCGCATGTCGTAAAGGAACATGTTCACCCACCTTATTACGTGACATACTTCTTCAGAAATCATTTCTCTTTCCCACTCACAGCTCATTATTATACCGACTAGACTTTGTAGCCTAACGCTTGAATCACCCTCAAAATGATCCGAGTGAAGCGCGGTCATTTTGTAGGGTGGATTTGTTGTTGGGATTCTTTACTTCAAATCGTCAGATGTTAGTTCTGTGTCACGCACAATCTTACTGAGAAGTCCTGGTCCAATTGTTTCTCCTGCATGCACCGGAACGACCGTCCCCCGTCCATCAGGATGGCGCATGAAATGGTGACTTCCCCTCGTTCGAATGACCTCGAAACCGTGACGCTTGAGAAGTTTTATTAGTTCTTTTCCCTTGAGCCGTGGAAGCTTTGGCATAGTTACACCGTGAGCGTCTGCATTCCGACAAAATGAGTGGGAACATATTTCTCAACTTCAAGACACAGCTCAATGGCTTCTTGAACACGTTTCATAAGGGTATCGAGCGACTTTGCCTGAGTATGGCATCCATCCAGCTCAGGCACTGTTGCTACATAATATCCTTCAGAATCTTGTTCTATAATGACGTGATATTCTCTTTTCTTCATTTTTGTTTACCTTTGGCTGTAATATCTCATGAACTGGATCATAAATCAAGTCTTCTTCAATATTCTAACGTTGACCTCACGCGTTTCAGAAAGGCAGTTCGTCCGTAGGACGGGCGGCCTTTATGAAATCGTGTGCAGGTTCTGGTTGGCGACCTCTTTCCTCTTGTTTGCGAGCTTTTCGTTCCGCTTTCTTCTGTTTCTTGTCTTTGAGTATCTGTTCGACCGATCGCACGGTATCCGGTCGTGTCTTCCCAAACCGCTTAAAGTAGAGCTCTTCGATAAACTCGGGAAGCGGAACCTTCCACGGCTCCTGCTTGTGATTGGCTTTTCCACCGAGTTTCTTGGGGTTCATACCAAGCTCGCGCGCCATCTGCACGTGAGCGTGTGACAGGTGGAAACGCTTCCGCGCATCAACCCACGGTTGATGCTTGGGGGACAGATTCTTCTTCCGCTTTGCCATGATTGTCTTTCGCCAACGACATCCATCATGCGGCGGCGCGGTAGCGATGTCGCATGCATGGACTTGTTGGCTGCACCTATGAGTATCTCCCGATTTCCTGCACCAAGGTGATGATCCGTCGGTAGCTTTCAAGACTCACACTGTCGGCCACAGAGTGATCAGACGAGAATATGTATCCTCCGGACTTCATCGTGGCCGGCAGGACTCTCCGGATATCGTCTTCGGCTTTCCGCGGATCCGACCAGTTCTGGATATCAAAGCCGCCGCGCAAGACCAAATCATTGCCGTACTCCTTCTTAATCTGTATCGGATCCATGCCCGCCTTGACTTCCAATGGGTTCAAGGCATCCAAACCCAGGTCGATGAGCTCCGGGATCAAGGCTGTAATTCTGCCGCAGCAGTGAAGCTGGACCTTGATGCCGTGCGCATGAGCCCAGTCGATGGTGCGTTTCTGGTAAGGCATGACTATTTCGCGCCACATATCCTTCGAAAAGAGCATGCCGTTCCTGTAGGCCATGTCGTCGAACCACATGAGTTCATCGATCATATAGCCCCTGTCCCATAGCTGATCGAGAAGCGCCAGCGCGAGATTGCAGCCATGGTCACACATGTCTTTTACCCAGGCCGGGTCATCGGCCATGGCGAACAGGATGGTTTCCGTGTTGCACATCCGCGCGTTGACCACGTCATAGCCGTACCATGGCGCGGCCGTGATCCATGCGCCGTCCTTTAGCCACTGCGGATAGTTCTTCTCAAGGCTGCCCCAATTAATCCGGTCAGGAGTCGCTGGGCTACGGGGTCAGCCCTTAAGAATTAAGTATCTTTACATTTCTTATTAAGCAATTTTTCTATCATTGAGACTTTGTCTGTAATGTTCTTATTTTTCAACAAATCTTCTTTTAGTGTTTTTAACTGCTGGCATACTGCC
>JAQBFJ010000107.1:0-14120 GCA_032123435.1 Verrucomicrobiota bacterium | reverse complement strand
CAGATCCATACGATTCCTTCTTTGCGCGTTAATGGTGGAGCAGGATATTCACTTAAGGATGCGGATGTATATCCTTTTGCGTCGCAGAAGCAGAAGGAAGTATATGGACGTTTGGAATGGGATGCTACCCCGAAAATCATGTGCGGTGGCAGTATGAAATATCGTATAGGTGAATATGATGAAGATTCACTGCCGCCATCCGCGTTGAGTGATGCCGGTATAGGGAGTATCGTCAATTCCGCAATTCAGGATACAGGCAGGAGCGGCGAGAAAAAGGCTATGATGGTTTCTGCTGATGTTACTTACTGGATAACAGATTATGCTTTCATCAAACTGGAACAACGGTACGAAGATGCAGACTCCGATATTGATGTTGTATATCCTTCATTTACGCGGAACTCTACAAGGGTGGTTGTGACGAGGATGTTCTAATAGTACCAGGCAGTTAACAGCCACGGAGCCACGGAAAAAGCACAGGGTTTTAAAGTCATGTTCCATTGCTAAACCAGGTGATCATTTAAAGGATTAGAGTGTATGATAGACAGGCAGGAAACTTTACATTTCCTTGATTACTGGCGCATAATCTGCGCTCGTAAAGAAATTGTTATTTCTGTAGCTCTGCTGGTTATTCTTACGGGAGTTATTGTTACCATTTCATTGCCCAAGGTTTATATGGCTTCCTGCGTTATCGAGGTAAAAGAAGAAACGCCTGATGTCCCTGTTTTTTCACCTGAAATGATCAGGTATAATCCGTTGTTTCTGCGCACTCAGTTCGAGATTATCCAGTCGCGTCCGGTAATTGAAGAAGTAGTGCGCAAATTGAATCTTACCGATAAGCTGGCAAGCGCGTGCGGTTACGCGTTTTTGCCGCCCGATGCGGCGCTTGACAGAACAGTGCGGTTAATATCAGGCAATCTTAAAGTCCAGCAATATCGGGACACTAACCTGATTGAAGTACAGATTTACATGTCTGAGCCGGCTGACAGCGTACAGCAGGTTGTAGCGGACATAGCGAATGCTGTGGTTGACGTGTATTGTGATCAGATGTCTCGAAGAAGCAAGGATGCCGTAACGCGCGCGCTGTCGGCGGTTGAAGAAGAGCTGAATACATTAAAGAAGAAAGTACATACAGCGGAAGATCGTGTCGAAGAAATCAGAAAAACATATAAAATAACTCTTATCACGTCTTATGGCGATTCCGCTGCCGGTTCGCTTGACAAGGTAAGCCTTGCGGCGCTTGAAAACCTGAGGATTACGGCGCGTGTCGCGCTTGAAGACAAAAAGGCGAAACTCGGAAAAATAATGAGTATGAGCCATGACGAGCTTAGCGGGTCAGGACATTATGTTATCGGAGATCCGGCGTTGAATTCTCTTGTTGGGGCTAAACGTGAAAGTGAAGTGCAGTTGAGCGCTCTGCTGAGAACGCTTGGTCCAAATCATCCGGATATTGAACGTATTCAGCAGGGAATCTCGGAACTGAATGTGAAGATAGACGAAGCCATTGATGGCATGAAACGCGGCGTGCGGGCAGAGTATGAAGTTGAAAAAGCCAAGTTGGAGATACTTGAAGATGAACTTGAAGCGCTTAAGGCTGAGGAAATAGTCAGTGAAGGAGCAGGCTACAGGGAATTTAACGCCGCCAAGGAAGACCTGAGGCATGCCAAGCAGATACGTGATGAACTTGCTGTTCGGCACTGGGAGGAAAAAATAGAACTGCGCGTACCCAAGACCATTGTGGAAATCGTCGAGATGGCATTGGCGCCAGGTATTGATGACAATGTTTCTCCAGATATCATGCTGAACATCATGTTGAGTATCATAGTCGCTCTTGGCGCTGGTATAGGGCTTGCCTTTTTCATTGAATATCTGGATACGTCGGTAAAAACCATTGAGGATGTAGAACGCTATATGAACACACTGGTACTTGGTGTTATACCGCAGAGGGTTAAGCCTTTTACGGGTGGCGGATCAGACCCGTCTCACGCGGAAGCGTATCGAGTGCTCAGGGCCAATATCCAGTTCTCCAAAGAGCTGAAAGGCGGTAAGTCCCTTTGCGTAACAAGTGGAAGCGTGGGTGAGGGGAAGTCGCTGACGGTTTTGAATTACGCGTTTATTTGCGCCCAGCTCGGCGACAGGTCAATTATTGTTGATTCCGACCTGCACCGTCCGCGTCAACACAAGATGTTGGGATATGACAATAAAGTGGGATTGGTGAACGTTCTTATGGGTGAGTCCACGCTTGAAGACAGTATTATCAGAACCAATATACCCAATTTGGATTTTCTGCCCAGTGGCAAGGCCGCGTCGGGTACGCATGGTCTACTTGATACGCGGAGAATGAAAGAATTGCTGGAAGTTTTGAAGTCCAATTATGACGTTGTCATGTGTGATGCGCCGCCTATAATAGGCGTAAGTGATGCATCTCTGCTTGCCCGCGAAGCGGACGGTGTTTTGCTCATTATCCAGCACCGGAAGTATCCCAAGGTGGTATCGGGGCGCGCGAAGGACATTATTACGAATGTCGGCGGCAATCTGATAGGGGTCGTGTTGAATAATATCAACATCTCGCGTGATTACTCATACTATTATCAACACTATTATTATTCCTATTCGCAATATTCGCGTAGTCATGGTGATGAGAAGAAAAAGGGCAAATAGCATATGTGGACCAGTAAGGGGGATAATGCGGAATAACCACAAAGCGTCAGGTCGCCTGTTAGTCGTTGCGTGCGCCGGAGCGTTTCTTGTTTTAACGGGATGTGTGTCGACTTCAACGGAGAGTAATCGTCTGGCTAGATACAGGCCTAAAACTTCAGATAGAAATATCTGGCGCTGGTCAGGGTCAGACGTGTCTGCGCGTTCAGCGTCTATTGGAGAGAAAGCTCCTCTGGATAATGTGCTGAAGAAAGAGGCATTGCTCGGTCATAGCGAAAGGAAGACTCTGAAACGAGGTGATAAAATAGAAGTGCATCTTGCCGGCATCCCTAATGGGTATAACATAGTGGATGTTATTGATGATCTCGGAAATATTAATTTGCCTCTGGTAGAAACAATTACGATCGCCGGCAAAACGACTTCTGAAGCCGAGAAGGATATCGAAAACGCTTACGTCAATGGCGGCTATTACAGGAAAATATCTGTTACCGTGGTGGCCGAAATGGACGAGTACTTTATGCGCGGTGAAATAAGGCAATCGGGCAGATATATGCTGGCTTCAGATCTTACCCTGCTTCAGGCAATAGCAACGGCTGGCGGATATACCGATTACGCGAAGCGAAGCGAAGTAAGAATAATCCGGAACGATGAAATTCTGGTATTCAACGCTGCGAAGATTGAATCCGGCGTTGAGAAGGATACGTTCGTTAATTCAGGTGATATAATTATTATCCCAAGACGAAGATGGTAGTCGCTCATTCCAATGTCCATGTTGATTCGTGTTCTTCGGAAGCTGATGGAAGGACCGGGTCGAATTTGTCTGACAACGGCGTCCCGCGTGAAAGTACGGCAAGGTTCTTTTGCGCTAAGATGATTGTGCTGAGCGTGATACTGATGTCATTTGCGATTTTCGCCGTCTTGTATTCCATTAAAGCTGAGATTGCGCAAATTGCTTACTATAAAATAAAATATAGAGGTGGCAGTGTTGATGTTGCGCTGTGCATGGGAGAACGCGCACACAATCTTTACCCATACAATTTCAGGTTGGCTGTATGGTTGGCCAATACTGCCTTTCGCAAAAGATTGGACGAACAAGGTGATGAAATGCCGGCAAGGATTGAAAGCATGAAACGCTGGTGTGATACAGGATTGGAGCTGAACAGTCATGACAGATGGATGCGTATGCTGAAAACGGGGCTGATGGAAAGAAAATCAGCCGAAACAGCGGCTGAATATTGGAACGAATACGTGAATAAGGCTTTCTGGGATCCACGCAACCATTTAATGCTTGTTGAACTTTATACGCGCGCGGGCAAATTGGAAAAAGCGGAAGAATCCTTGAAATGGGCGGAAGGCGCGCCAGGCTATGGGATAGTGAAAAACTTTCTTGAAGACGCAAGGAAAAAAGCGGGAAATGCAGATAATTAAACGCTCTTAGTCAGAACTGCTTCACACGCGTTAAGAACATCATCCACCTTTATCTGGTTCATGCAGGTTATCGTTCGGCATGGCTTGTGATAGCCGAAAATAAAACAGGGGGCACAAGGCACATGTGCATGAATAATGGCATGATGCGCGTTGCGCATGCTCCACTTTGAATGATTTGTTGGGCCAAACAGGATCACTGTCGGCAAGCCCGTTGCGGTCGCCAGATGCGACATGCCTGAATCAGTGCCGATAAACAGTCGCGCTCGTTTCATGAGGTAGACAATATCCGGCAAATTCAATGCGCCCGCGTATGACCATGCTGAAGAACCATTATCCCGCACGCCGTTTACTATTGCGGTGGTTATCAAGGTGTCAGACGAGGCACCGATACAAATAATGTCCAGATGATGTATTCTTGCTGTTTCCTTTGCCGTCTGGACGAACTTGGCGGTATCCCAGCGTTTGTAATTGGTGCTGGCGCCAGGATGAATAAGAATGAAGGATCTGTCGGCATGGCGGGCAAGATCCTTACACACGGGCTCATTGATAAGAGGCGTGTTCCCACTAAATGCCCGTGTAATGTCGTATTTGATGTCTGTTATGTTGAGCGGACCCAATAGATTCATGAATTGATCGCCTTCAAAACCGTTGGTGTCGTAATTTATCAAATGTGTGTACAACGGATTGCGGCGCGGATTGATGTTGAATCCGATTCGCACGGGAGCCTGGCTGATTATTCCGAAAACAGAGGAAAAATGATGGAATTGTTCCGTATCAATAACAACGTCATACCTGGTTTTGATAAGTTTGAGGAGCAGATGAAAGGGTGATGCGTCGTATGCTATGGCGTTTTCATGCAAGCCGGCAAGAGCAAGCACGTTAATGTTGCGCTTTTCACAGACAAGATCAATCGTGGCGTCCGGGAATCTTTTTTGAATAGTTCTGATAACCGGGAGAAGGATGATCATATCGCCGAGGCCGCCTGGCCGTATTAATAATATACGTCTGATACATTCCGGCAGTGCCGGGACAACAGGTGTCTTTTTTGTGATGTGAAAAGTTATGGTCGTGAATAGATGGCAGATAAAGGCGCCGATTGTTGAGTCTATTCCTTTGAGAAATGATGTTCGGCTGATCATCAGTTGTTTTTCCTGTGCAATCTATTTCTGGTAATCCTTGTAACCGTAAAGAATATTACTGACAGCAGGCCGATAATGCTCAATACGCGTCCGATATTGTCCGATAACGTATAGCCGTAGTAAAGCTCAACTTCCTTTTGCGTGGGATATACCAGCATGAAATTGGGCGTTACCATGTATACTTTATCCGCTCCGCGTACCTTCCAGTTGGGATAGTAAGAACATTTGATTATATGGGGCATGCCGATACCATCGGTTGTGAAGCGGATTATGTTATCAGTGATTTCTTCCTTTCGCACCACGTGCCTTCGCGCGTGAGTGGGTCTTTGTTCATGCGTTGGCAGATCAAGGGTTTTCTTTGCGAGGAATCCTCGGAACTGTTTGGTGTCTATTATGGCGGCAAAAGGCATGTCGTCAGTTGCGGGCGCATCTTCAGGAAATATAACAAAAGGCTGAGCTATAGCGTCAATATTATAAATCCATTCCAGGCAGGTTTTCTTCCAGTCATCTGTTCGCACGGCGACAGGATAATATGCCGGAATAAAAACATAACTGCCGTCGTGAGAAAGCAGTTCATAGAGTTCCCAGTCACGGCATTTCTTCAGTAGTCTCCATTTATCCGATTGTGATAACGCCTTCTTGGTGCCTTCCCATCTTGCTATGAAGTGTTTGACATTGAACAATTCGAAATGAGTCGTTGCGTTATCGAAGTTGAATTTGGCAGGTTTAACGATTGGCGGAAAGCCGGCGCAACTCTTGGACGCTTCACCTTGGATATAGTATGAAAACAAAGAGCCTGCAGCTGAGTTAACTATGCCGCCTTCAAGAATGGGTTTACCGATAAGATGTGGAACACATTCAAAGATCCTTGATGAACCAAGTAGGTTGTTATCCTGATGCAGATCGTTTGATAAACGGCCCGCAGTGCCTTTTAAGGGCAATACCAGTTCCGTGAAAACATCCGAATATGCTTTGTTTTCAAGGCCGCTGTAGTTCCATTTTGCCCATTGCCGGATATCGTTGGCGGTGCGGACGCCGTACACCAATGTTAGTGCGGTAATCAATATCAATAAAAAATCATAGGCTCTTAATCGCCTGATGATCCATCCTGTCCCAGCCGCGCATAGTGCGAGCGCAGAATATTGAATGAAAGGCCATAAACGCACGTTAACGAAAATGGCAGAAATCTTGTAGCCGTAAGAGAACAAAAAAACAGACCATGCAAACATCCACCAGTTTAAAATGTTGAATCTGTTTTGGCGTGAAAGCAGTGTTGCTGCTGTGGCTGTGACAGGAACGGCGAGGAGAGCGCATATTAACAGCGGTGGGATATGATCTTTAATGGAAACGTTCCAGTTTTCTCCGAAATCAACCGAATATTGGTGCTTCGCTATAAGCGGAACAAGCCACCATGCCATCAAAAGCAGACCGAAACATGTTTCCGCAATAATTGTAGTTAACGCTTTAGCTATGCCACATTTGGGTCTTAGAAAAGGGAGAATGCTTATGGTAATGGCTGCGATGATAGAAGTAAAGAAATGCGACGAAAGCATGGCAACCAGGAGAAATACCGTGCTTAACCGGAATTGTCCGTCATCTGCGTCGCGACTGACGCACGCTATATAAAGCAGCATTATCGGGAAACTCAGGCTGTTGGCAATCATACCAGCCAAAGTGCTGTAGATATTAACGCCCCACATAGTATGTGAACCGTCGAAAAGAATGGGGATTACGGCAACAGCCAGTAATACCGGGATCGGTTTCTGAAGCTTCATAATGCGTCCAGCCAGGTATGCTGATGCCGGCAGTGCTACTATGCCGAGAATAGTTACCAGCTTGAAGGCTATGTTGAACGGAATGACAAAACTCAAAGCGGCGATAATCAGATAGGGTAGGGGAAAATAATATTGGAACATAGGGAACCCACACCACCATCCGCCAGCCCATGAAGCAATTCTTCCATGATTGACAAGCTGTTCTTTCAGGTGGCTGGCAAGATAATTATGAGCAGGCGTGTCCCCGCCTACCGTCATGGTGTCAGAAATAAGATCAGGCAGAGGAAAATGGCTCAGAACATACGCGGTTAGTGCTAAAAGTATTGCCGCGGACAGCAATTTACCTGTCACTTTGAGTATGCGTGAATCGGCATGCTTTCTGCCTTTTGACAGGATGGATATCGCGACAATAAGGAGGAAGCACAGGGCCGAGAATGGGAACAGCCAAGTTTTTCCGAATTCCGTTACCGGTCCATGGTCGGTTATTGTCAATGGCGCGAAGGCTGAGAAACTTCTGTGTTGATTATTATGAAGATAATCGACAACCGCAAAAATGGAATAAGTGCTTCCGTTAAGCGCGGAAATGTTGGTGATGTGAAAGCAGACTTCATTTGTCTGTCCCGGCATTACGATCAATTGTTTTTCAGGTTCTGAGCAAGTGATTTCAGATGGAAGCACCAGGATAGTTTTAACATGGATTGGATCTGAATGTTGTGTTGTCAGACGTAATTTGATCTGTGTTGTTTTCTTGAGTAAAGCTGGGTCCAAACATGCGGATACCGCGTCATTGTCCGGTTCGACATTTGCCGTTACAAGATGGGTGGATCCGAGCGCGGTGAAAGGATGGCGGTTTCCGTCGGTGTAGGAAGCTTCTATCACAACGGTATGTATGCCGGTCGGGTGAGGCAAAGATGGCAGGAACAGGGGGACGCGCTTCCTTTCGCCTGGTTGGATATGGGTGGTTTCATCACTGATCGCGAATATGTCTGCTATGGAAGCTTTTATTCGGACGGAAAAAGCCGGTTCGTTTCCCGTGTTAATAAGTAATACATTAATTTCGGCATTGCCGTTGGCAAACGACGCGGATGGTATTACATCAAGAGATATTACGCTTCCTCCGCAATGCGGAGCGAACGTGACAAGGGTAATAAAAGTTAGTATAAAACATTTTCTGTGCATTAGTTGTGATATTAACGTCTTGTGCGAGGCTGTTGCAATTGGTAAATTCCATCGGTTTATAACCAAATTCATGTTTGGAGGGGTTGAATAATATGACAGCGCATGAATCTCACGGATTTCTTGGCTCTCTTGTTCACGCTGTAATGATCACCGGGTTCGTGTTTGTAATGATGATGGTGGTCGAATATCTGAATGTGCTGACCAGAGGCGCGCTCAGTGGAAAACTGGCTGAACGAAAATGGAGGCAGTATTTTCTGGCCGCACTACTGGGCGTTATGCCTGGCTGTCTAGGCTCTTTTGCGGTTGTTAGCATGTATATTCATGGTGTTATGACGTTTGGCGCTCTTGTTGCCGCGATGATAGCCACCGTGGGTGATGAAGCATTTTTCATGTTGGCAGTTCTTCCGCCGTGGCAGACGGTTATTATACTTATCGCATTAACCATAATGGGTGTTGTTGCCGGTGCAATTATCGACAGGCTGAAATGTGTTGGCCCTATGCCAGCGGTGGATAAGGAAATGAAGATTCATGTTGAGGAAGAAAAATGCTGTTGTTTTACCGGTCGCGCTATATTGCAGCAATGGAAAGAATGTTCCGCACAACGCGGAATACTGACAGTGCTTCTGCTTGGCTTTATTATCGCGATTCTTACCGGGAACCTTGGCATGCATGAAGCGTGGGCGACAAGTACCGTTCTGTTGGTTTCGCTCGCCGCGCTTTTTGTTGTTGTTAGTGTGTCGGATCACTTTCTTGAATCACACCTGTGGGAACATGTGGCACGCAAGCACGTTCCAAAAATATTCCTGTGGTCATTCTCCATATTGCTTGTCATTTCTTATTTGCATGAACATCTGGAAATGGTCAGAATGAGCGGAATGGGTAATTGGCTGATGCTGATTGCAGCGTGCCTGATTGGGCTGGTGCCGCAATCGGGGCCGCATATGCTGTTTATTGTACTTTACAGTTCCGGAAACGTGCCGCTCGGGATACTGCTGGCCAACAGCATAGTTCAGGATGGGCACGGAATGATTCCCGTATTGGCATATTCAAGAAAAGTGTTTTTCCGCGTCAAACTGCTTAAGCTGTGTCTTGGATTTGGCGTTGGCGCCGTGTTTCTTTTATTTTGATATCCAGCATTGATGAGCGATAGATGGTGCAGGAAATTGGAAGTTCCCGACATGTGTTGCGCAATATCAATACAATTGGGCTTATTTCTCCGGATGTGATGCCAATACCGCTATTCCACCGCCTAATCCGAGCAGATTCAGGCATGATGCTATAAATCGTTCCGCAACAGGTCGGTCAGGCAGCATAAGCGGAGGCGAACAGCGGTGCACGGTTTTGAATCCAGCCAGAGTCAAACATTTATAAAGAGAGCGCGGGATAAAGAAATGTTTGTGAGATGGTACGCCAAATGAATTACTGCGTTTTTTTGAAATATGAGCCAGGAGACTGTGGGCTGATGGCGTTGAAACAAGCAGATGTGCTTCATGCGATAAGTGGCGGCTGGCATCGCGCAGGACATCTGTTGGTGATGGTATATGCTCTATTACTTCAATAAGGTAAATGAAATTGAATATTTCGCCCGGTTCAATGTCAGACGCGTAAGGAACGCTTTTCAAACCTCTGCTTGTCAGGACGGTTCGGGCGTCATTTGATGGTTCAACGCACAGGACATCGAAACCTCTTTCCGCAAAACATGAAGCAATATGTCCTTCACCACTGCCCAGATCAAGTATGCGTTGACCTTGCTTGATAATTCGTTTCTCAAGCAGGTAGTCGATCAGGCGATGATTGCGCTGAATGAACTTGGTTTTATATGCCTGCGTTGAATAATCGCAAAGCCCGTCTTCCTGCTCGGCATTCGGCGCGAAGAAATGTCTGCAGTCAGAAGCTTGACAGCGCCAGACCGCGGCATACGGAGCCTTAAATGATTCCGACGCGTATTGACCGCAAACGGGACATGACACAGTGTTGTTCATCAGAGGAAGAAAATACTAGCATTACTCCAGAAAAGTTCAACAGTAATCAATGGCTGGAACGTAATAGGTGTTTCGATGTTGATTTTCTTTAGGCAGACTGGTAATCTTCGTTTATGAAGGATATATAGGTTTTGGACAACGCGTGAGATATAATGATGAATGAAAAATCTAATGGGAAGGGGAAAGCTGACGGTGGCAGTCTGTATTTTCCGGGGGTTATTTTGCGTCGATTTAATGGGTGGCTTCAACTGGATGTTGCTCAGTGATTATGCGTGGTCAACGAATTATTGTTTTTCTCTATTTTCAGGTTTTGCCTGTATTTCTAAAGCTATATGCGGCAATGCTTCGTAAAATCAGCTTGTTAATACCTGATGAAATTAGGGTTGGTCCCATACGGGGGGGCTACTCCATTGAGAATGCAATGTGTATTCCAAATTCCGGGGTGGAAAACTTTCAATTAGTTCGACGAGGTATATCCGTTACACAAGATATGCCAATATCATTTGATGGATCCTTGCCTCATTGGAAATTTCGAGAGCTTGAGCAATACGAATACCCTGATGCTTATGTTGTAGAAATTTGCAATGGGCATATCTTTGGCTTGCATGGTGCAGTAATTACGCCGGATCATTACTTGCTTTGCGATGTGGTTGCTACATTTGGAAGGCCTAAATTGTTGCATCCTGCTATGTTGCGAGGTCATTTTCCGCAGGTGACTCATGTCGCGGGCAAGGTGGCCTCTTTATCTTCTGCAGGATCTGATAATTACTATCATTGGTTGTTTGATGTTTTGCCTCGACTGGATTTGATCAGGTTATGCGGCATTGAATGTGATAAAATTGTTGTTAATACCGCTACGTCATTTCAAAAAGAGTGTCTTCAGATACTCGGGATTCATAATGACAAGATAATCCATGCCCATAAGAAACTTCACGTACAAGCGGATCGTTTGGTTGCACCGTCCTTGACGGGGCATGCAGCGCCGTGGGCTTGTGATTTCCTTCGGCGAGCCTTCGCTGATTGTATGGAGTGTCGAGGAAGCATTCGTGGAATTTATGTGTCAAGGGCGAATTGTCGACGCAGGAGGATTGTGAACGAGGATGAAGTTGTCGCTTTGATGTTGTTGTTTGGTTTCGACGTGCTTTACCCTGAGCAGATGTTTGTAAGAGAGCAAATTCGTGCTTTTTCCAGTGCCGAAATTGTGATTTCAGCACACGGTGCCGCTTTGACAAACCTGGTGTTTTGTCGGCCGGGTACTAAGGTTATAGAATTGTTCTCACCCAACTACGTAAATGTGTGTTATTGGATTCTCAGTAAAGAGGCGAATTTGCGGTATTTTTACTTGGAAGGAAAAGGGAGGAGGCCCCCTGAGTATCAAGATCCACACCTGTTGTTTGATGATATTCAGATTGATGTACCTCGATTACGGCAACTGATTGAGTATATAAATGGATTGTAACCAGGGAAAACGTTTCTTATGAATTTTGTGCATCAGGAATCAAAAACGTTCTACGATCGTGAATACAGGAAAGATTACGCGCCGACGCGTGATGCACTGAAGCACCCGTTTTTCTCTTTTTTGTCACGAGTGATTGATGAATATGGCCTAAAGACGAAGAAATGCTTGGAGGTAGGGTGTGGCAGGGGTGCATTACAGGATATGGTAGCAGACTATACAGGTGTCGATCTGTCTGAGGCAGTTCGTCCCTTTTTGACAAAACCCTTCTATGCTTGTTCTGCTACGAGTCTTCCTTTTGCTGACAACTCATTTGATGTAGTGTGGACGTATGCTGTTCTGGAGCATATACCGGATCCCGAGATTGTGTTTCGTGAGATGCGAAGAGTTATTGTTCCTGGTGGTATTCTGATTCTCCATGCTGCCTGGCATTGCCCGTTTTATGCCGCCCAGGGGTATCCCGTGAGAGCCTATCGTGAGTTTAATGTTATGGGTAAGATTCTCAAGTTCCTTGCCCATCTTCATCACGCACGGCTTTGCAGAGCCATTTCTATCGTGATGTTACGAAGTTGGATTCTTTTGCGTGAATGTTTTCCTGAGTTCAACATTGGCGAAAATGACGTTCTAAAACCCCTGTAAACATTGAGTTGGTGTTTGAATTTGGGTGTCCCGTTGATAATATAGGGCCATGTTCGTCCGGAAAAAACGCAACCGATCCGGCTCCGTCAGCGTACAGGTCATCGATAAGTCCGAGGGATATCGAGTGGTCAAGACGATGGGGGCGTCGCGTGATCCTCATGAGGTGCAACGTCTCTTGGAGTTGGGGGAACTTTTCATCGACCGCCAGAGTGGACAATACTCGCTGTTTCCCGAGGCTCATCACGATCGGGCGGTGATAGCTGACTTTGTGAAGCATCTTGGCAATGCCTCGATTCGCACGATGGGCCCTGAGTTGATTTTTGGCCGACTGTTCAAGGAGATTGGGTTCGATGTGATTCCTGAACAGCTTTTCCGCGACATTGTTGTAGCCCGCCTAGTGTACCCTACAAGCAAACTCAAAACCGTCGACTATCTCTATCGCTACCAGGGAAAGACGATAAGTGTTCAGGAGGTCTACCGTTTTCTGGATCGATTTAACGCTCAGCATGCCGCACAGGTCAAGGAGATCGCCTACCGTCATACGAAGAAGATTCTCAAACACATCACCGTGGTTTTCTACGACATGACCAGCCTGTATTTCGAAGCAGAAAACGAAGATGACCTCCGGAAGATTGGCTTCTCGAAGGACGGTAAGTTCCAGAACCCGCAAATCATGCTCGGGCTACTTGTCGGCGAGAAGGGTTACCCGATTGGCTATGACCTTTTCGAAGGCAACACCTTTGAGGGCAAGACTCTCGTGCCGGTGTTAAAGCGAATTCAGAAGCGCTATCGCCTCGGAAAGCCAGTTGTAGTAGCTGATGCGGCCATGCTCAGTAAAGACAACCTCGACGCACTCGACAAAGCAAAGTATCCGTTCATCGTTGCCGCTCGGATCCGCAACGAGACCGATGCGCTGCAGGAGACGATTCTGACTCGGTGCCGCGGGTTGAGTAATGGTCAATCGGTTGAGATCGACCACGCGCATAATCGGCGGCTGATTGTCAGTTACTCGGAAAAACGGGCAAAGAAGGACCGGTACAATCGCAAGCGAGGCTTGGCGAGGCTTCGCAAACAAATTGCCTCAGGACGGATGACCAAGGAGCAGCTCAACAATCGTGGCTACAACAAATTCCTGAAACTAACTGGCGAAGTAGCGGTTGAAATAGACGAAACAAAAATCGTTCAAGCCGCCCGGTGGGACGGTCTCAAGGGCTACATCACCAACACCGACCTGCCACCATCGGAAATCATCGAGAATTATGGACAGCTTTGGCACATCGAGAGAGCCTTTCGCATCTCAAAGACAGATCTGCGAATACGCCCAATGTATCATCGACGGCGACGACGCATTGAAGCACACGTTCTTGTGGCGTTTGTCGCCTACACGATCTACAAGGAACTCGAACGCCGTCTCATCGAAAAGAAGGTTCCCATAAGCCCCAAACGGGCCGCCGAACTGACGCAGACCATGTATGAGATGACTTTTCGCTACCCCGAAGATCCCGAAGTCCAGCGGCTCCTTCTCAAGATGGACACCGAGCAACGGCAACTCTATGAGCTAATCTGGTGAGCAGATCGGACCTCGGGTGTCCCATTGTTGAACTCAAGTCAACAATCCAGGGAGCGATCACTGAAACATCACAGCTTCCTTTTGGATCCCAAGTGTTCGATATTGTTCACTGCAGCCACGTCATTGAACATCTGGTAAATCCTGATGTTTTACTGATTGAATCAAAGAGAGTAATGAAGCCTGGCGGCATTCTTTATGTCGCAACGCCAAACATGGCGTCATGGATAGGCCGTCTTTTTGTTCTTTTTGGGTACCAGGGATACGGACAAGAGGTCAGTGTGCTGTACCCTTTGGCAG
>JAQBFJ010000106.1:0-3062 GCA_032123435.1 Verrucomicrobiota bacterium | reverse complement strand
GAAAAAGAAAGATATTCAACCCTTTTGACAAATGATCCGGGTAATACTAATCTTGTCCATATGAAAAAACGCATTATAATCACAGTTGTAATTCTCGCGATTGCCGCCATGACTGCAGTCATTTTCCGGCAGAACACAAGACCAAGACTCAATTTCCTTTTCATTACTCTCGATACAACACGTGCCGACCGGTTGGGTTGTTATGGGTATCCCGGGCGGCTGACGCCCGCGCTTGATTCATTGGCGGCAAGTGGAACACTCTTTGAATACGCGTATACATGTGTGCCCATAACTCTGCCGTCTCATTCCACCATGTTTACCGGACTTTACCCGCCGGAACATGGCATACGCGTTAATGGGAAGAATGGACTGGCGACAAATGTCAGTACGCTCGCGGAAATACTTTCCGTAAAGGGATACACAAACGCGGCTTTTATCGCGTCCAGCGTGCTGTCTGAGTGCTATGGTCTGAATAAAGGCTTCCATGTGTATGATGATGTGGATGAGCTTGGATCTAATATCAAAGCACAGCGTCATCGTGTAATGATTGAACACGATGAGCAGGATATGTCTTACCGGTCGGGAAATGAAATAGCGGATACTGCTATCAAGTGGCTGGAGCAGGTGACCGGGGACCCGAAACGAAAGGAACCTTTTTTCTGCTGGACCCATTTTTATGATCCACATTTTCCGGGACATTGGCATGAAGATGTTTTCGGAACGAACAGGTTTGGTCATATGTATGATGCTGAAGTTGCTTTCATGGACATGCAGGTTGGAAGAATCCTGAACTTCCTTGAAGAAAAGGACCTGAGAAAGAATACCGTGATCATTGCCGTAGGGGACCACGGAGAAGGACTCGGTGATCATGGCGAGAATATGCACGGATTCATGCTTTATTCGACATTGCATGTGCCGTTGATTATATCAACGCCCGGCATGAAGGGAAGTAATCGTGTTTCTTCCATGGTTTCACTCATAGATCTTTTTCCGACGATTCTGGATTTACTGAAAATAAACCCGGAAATATACGCCAGAAAGGATGTAAGGAATCACTTGCTTGCCGAATGTATGGCGCGCAGTTTCGCGGGTGCGGTTACAGGCGATAAAATAGAGAGCCGGCCGTGCTACGCCGAAACGGATATGCTGTATGTCAATTTTCAGTGGAGCCCGTTACGCTGTGTCATAACGCCTGACTGGAAATATATCAGGGCGCCGCGTGTTGAGCTTTATGATCATCAAAAAGATCCTGACGATCTCGTTGATTTGGCCGCTGGATCGAGTTAACAGGTATTGGAAATGGACGATCTGTTATGCGAAATGGAAAACAAAATGATCTCAGGCGTTGGTACGGAAATACAGCTTAGCGAGGAGCAGAAGCGCGCGCTTGCCAGATTGGGCTATGTTGCCGGCGGCGGTTCAATGGAGTCGCCGGGTGTACGGCGCGATCTGCCTGACATTAAGGATATGGCGGTCTGTCTTGATAAACAGACTGATGTGAGCATTGCCATGCGGCGCGGCGAGCGCGGCGATGAGGTCCTTGGCGCGTGCAGGGAGTTGATAACGATGAGTCCCGGTACGGCCAAATTTCATACGTGGGAGGGAATGATATTGTCCGATCAAAAGAAGTTTGATGAGGCTATGCTCGGTTTTGATCGCGCGCGTGAATTGGCTCCTGACGAATTTACGACCTATAACAATATGGCCACCGTCCTGATTGAGCAGGGCAAGGTAAAGGATGCTATTTCCAATTTCGAGAAGGCGTTGGAGTTGAATCCCATCAATGAGTTGGTGAAGTATAATCTCGCCGTAGCATGTAATGAATATGGACATATACTGGGCAGTGCGGGCCAGCTTGAGGAGTCGGTAACGTATCTACGCAGAGCTGTTGAAGCGAATCCCGCCATGGCACCCGCGCATCATAATCTCGGTGTGGCTTATCTGAATCTGGGGAAACTGAATGAGGCAATTACCCAATTCGAAAAAGCGTTGTCGCTTGATCCCGAATACGCGTTGAGCAAGCGCGGATTGGAAACCGCGCGTCGGCTGTTGGATGCTGAGTCCCGATAGGAATTGCCCGCCAGGGAAGAGAAAGAAAATTTTGACAGGATTACAGGATTAAGAAGGATCAAGAAAGGATTGGTTCAAGAAATCTGGATAAAAATATCCGCAGATTTCTTGAACAGTTTTCCTGATGGGGAGGATATAAAAGAAGAGTTTTGACCCTACTTCGCTCCTGTGGAGCTACGAAGGGCAGGCAGGAATGGGAAAAGGAATTTTGACGGGATTAAGAAGGATGAAGAAGGGATGGTTTATGAAATCTGAATCAAAACGATAGTTTTGTCTCCAGATTTCATAAACGGTGTCCGTGATGGAGAGGGAATTTCACGAATCCAGTGGTTCATCAATCCCGGCCTGGCCCCGGAAGAGCTCCGGCCCTGAGGGTCAATCCTGTTATCCTGTCAAAAAACTCGCCTCTTTGTGCCTCCGTCCGTGCCTTCAGGCGGAGAAGCCGGGCTTGCCCCGGCATAGTTTTCCCTATGGGGACGAAGCCGGGTCTACTTCTTTGTGGTCGTGGAAGTTGTGTTTGTTGCGGCCGGATCAGTTATATAACCGTGCTTGATAAGCCATTTCTTGCGTCTGAATGTGAGTATTTCCATTCCCCGCAATACTGCCTGTTTATGAAATTGATCAAGACTTGGCGGATCATAATTGCGGCCCATTTCGTCCAGTTGTTCAATGGATGTTATATGTTTATTCACCGCGTGTGGATCGAGAGAATATCCGACTCCGAACAGGGCCGTGATAGCGCGCATTACCTGTCGTTCAGCTCGTTTATGGGACAGGGCATTGTCTTTTGTTTTTAACGGCGTGACGTTTACAGCCGCCCAGTTCTGGTCCGGTGCGATCAGTAGAGTTTCTTTAACTGTTACAGGCTGTTTGGATAAGACTATGAGACACACATCTTTATCCGTAAGAAGCGACTGGCATGATTGCGCAAGTGCCGTCAGGGATAAAGGAGTTTTCGGTGTGCTGTCGGCCCGATGTATCGCGCGGACCGG
>JAQBFJ010000105.1:0-3294 GCA_032123435.1 Verrucomicrobiota bacterium | reverse complement strand
TGTGTAGGTTGCGACAGATCAAGGGCTTGGAGAAGGGATCCGGATGAGGGCGTGTCGAGACACGTCGAAATCGGGTTCCGAGGCAAGTCCTTGATGTGGTGTAAGATACACGCTCGCAGTAGATTCTTCATGAATAATGTGCGCTAAAGAGGTTTTTATGATGTTGGCATTTATGAAGGAAAAGATCGGCAGGATATCGCCGCAACTGCGTTTGTTTCTCGTTGGAACTATTCTGCTCGGGGTCACGGGCGGCATTTTTGAGACTACTTTCAATAATTTTCTCAGTGATACATTTGAACTTACGGCCGACGCGCGCGGCTTTCTTGAGTTTCCAAGAGAACTGCCCGGGTTTCTGACAGCGCTTTTTGCCGGTCTTCTGTTCTTTCTGCCAGAAACTTTGATAGCAGCCTGTGCTGCCGCAGTTGTCGGGATCGGAATGATAGGGTTGGCATTGTGGGGGACAAACTGGACTGCAATGATGGTATTCATGATCCTGTGGAGTGCGGGTATGCATCTGATGATGCCTATACGTTCCTCTGTAAGCATGCATCTGGCTGATTCCAATAGAAAAGGACGCAGACTGGGACAGGTTGCCGGCGCCGGTATTGCGGCGGTTCTTATAGGGTGCGGGTTTGTATGGATTACCATGAAGTATATGGATCTGGATTACAGCAGACTTTTTATTTTTGGCGGAATAACAGCATTGCTGGCGGGAGTTGTCTTCACGTTCATGCGTTTACCGAACGCGCATCTCAGCAGGCCGAAGTTTGTATGGCATCGGGCGTATTGGCTTTATTATGTTCTGGCAGCTTTATTTGGGGCACGGAAGCAGATATTTCTCACTTTCGGGCCATGGGTACTTGTGCGCGTGTTTCAACAGCCGGCTTATATTATTGCACAGCTCTGGATTGTGGCGTCGGTGCTGGGCATGTTTTTTCAGCCGATGCTGGGCAGGATTATAGACCGGATTGGTGAGCGTAAGGTTCTTATGGCTGATTCAATATGTCTTTTTGCTGTTTGCGCTGGATATGGATTGTCGCACTTGATCGGGAATCAACAAATGGCTTTATGGGTTCTGTACGTCTGTTATGTGTGCGATAATTTGTTATTTGGCGTTAATATAGCCAGAAGCACGTATTTATCCAGAATTGTCGTTAAGCGTGAACATGTTGCGCCAACTCTTTCGTTGGGTGTTACGATTGATCACGCGGTATCAATGTCGGTTCCGGCGTTGGGCGGGTTACTATGGATGAAACACGGGCATCATACAGTTTTTATTGCCGCGGCTGGTGTAGCGATGATCATGCTGATATTCAGCGCGATGATAAGGAATGAACGGCCGTAGTCAATACGAAGAATCACCGCCAGGAGCTCAGCATCCGTTAAAGCTTCGGCACCTTTAGCCAAGAGTCGCTCCCGTGGCCGCTCGTTCTTTGGCCAGTTCTTTATTCGATCTGATTTCATGTTGAACTCAATAGACTGTGTCAACGTGATAGCCGGTTCTTCCGGAACAATTCCATTCCGACTTGTCTTTGTGTTTATTGATAGTTGTTGAAAGTGTCTTTCGGCGGAAGCGCTTGCCGCAGTAGCTGCATTCGATGATGTATGTGGGGCCATAAGATGGAGCCTTCGGTCGGGAAACACGCTTGGGGCGTGAGCTTCGTCTTGCCGTTGGTGAAAAGCTGCGGCTGACTGTCGTCGTTGGTGCGATTCTCACGTTACTGGTTTGCGTAAACTCAACCTGATACCTCGGCTTGAAAGGAGTCTGCGTTACATTGACAGCCATGAGGCGATCAACCCGAAACGATTTGTGAGCACTCCTGTCTCTATCGTAAGCGTGCAGGATGATATTGCCGTCTAGCGTTCTGCGCAGAGAATACGGTTCGATGGTACGATGCGTTCTCTCGCCGCTTTCCTTGCGGTAGTCAATTTCGACGCAGAGATAATTCGCTCCGGCAAAACGGACTGGTTCCAACGGAATGCCCTGACCCCATGCATAGACAGTGAGCGGCGGCGTCCACGAGACATCCTCACCAGTCGCGGCGGGAACGGTCGGCAGGATCTCGGCGGTTACTCTTTCTTCAAGCCAGTCGAAAAAGTCCTTCATGGCATCCACATACAGACTGTGAGGCGGCAAATTAGGCAGCTGGTGGGCGAGCATGTTCTCCCATTCGGACTCCAGCTCGTGATACACAGGCGAATTAATGATCCTGTCATACGAGGGGAACTCTACCCCCTTAGCATCGCACTTCTCTCGCAGTACATCGCGTATAAGAGCAGGCTCATTGCGAAGATCGGAATGCCTGTGTATGTTAACAACGTCATAGAGATCTCTTGGCCGTGTCCGCTCGCCGAGTGCTCGTATCTTTTCCGCAAACAGCTCCTCAAATGAGTAGCACCTCACACCTCCGTCGCCAGGTAGAGGGTGGTCCGTGAATGCGTGAGCGACGCCGCGCAGCACAGGTGGACGAACCAGTTTCTCTCGCGCGTTCAGATCCAACTTGATCAGCCCTGGGGAGGGAGCCTGACGTGGTCCTCGATAGTACACACGGCCCTCGGACGATTTCCCGTCGGGTCTAAGCTTCATTCGTCTTGGCTGTATGGTGAAATCGAGGCCTGACGCTTCATGCACTCGGCCAACGACATCATCCAAAATCGGGAGGACATCGTCCGGCGTGAATGGGCCCTTCGGTAGAACAGTGAAATCCAGATCCTCGGAAAACCGATATGTTTCAAAGTAGCACTTCTTCAGACACGTACCGCCCTTGAAGATCCACGCATCACGCAGCACCGGATGGGAGCCGATTCCCCACAGAAGCCAACCGATGACGTAGTCCTTCTCGATTACGTCTTCACGCAGGCCCCATTCTGCCTCCATGTTCTTGATTTCCGAATGCTGTATCATTGCGCTACTCGTTCAATTTCAGATTCACATTGATTTGCAGATTCCACCGTCTCATAAGTTTTCCGCCAGCAGGAGCAGACGGGTCGAACTTGGAATATCCCGCACTTACGTTGTCCTGGCAGAACGCTAGAGTCTCGGCGGCATCAATACTCAGAATCTCAATCACATGACCCAGCCTTTTGATGGCGGTTCGGTTCTTCAGGACCTCCAGACACAAGCGCAACTCTTCATCGTTCCTGTGCTCTCCGGAGAAGTACTCGTTGATGATTTGCGCCACGTGTTTCATGACGCTTCCCAGGCGGGGGTTGTTCTAGATGTCAGCGTTGGTGGGGGAAGGGGATGTCTAAGAATTGTTTACGTTGTTGAGCCAGTGAGAGGTAATCGTATTG
>JAQBFJ010000104.1:0-21362 GCA_032123435.1 Verrucomicrobiota bacterium | reverse complement strand
GAATCCACCATCATGTAGACTGGATTAATCTCATCGTTGCCGGCATTCTCATCTATCCCGCGATACATGGCATTGGAAATCTCCTCCGTCGCATGCGTCCAGATGTCAAGTATCTTATTGTAACGCTCTCCATCAGTAATAACACCCTGGCGATACTGCTTGTCGGCTTCCCCGACACGTTCCCGGGCATTGTTAACTATCGCGTCCTTCTCAGCCGGAACTATCATGTCAACCAAACCTATTGAAACCCCCGCTAATGTCGCGTGCTCAAATCCAAGATGCTTCAAATCATCAAGAGCCTTTACCACGTTCTCATGCCCGCCCACTTGATGACAATGCCATATCAATGAATTCAATAACTTCTTATCCACAAGCTTGTTGATAAAACCTATCGACTCCGGCCATATCTCGTTGAAAAATACCCGTCCGACTGTCGTAAGAACGATCTTCTCGTCACAATTGCCAAACACCGTTTCACGCTGATAATCAGGATTCTTGAAACGTATACGATCATGAACCTTTAAAGATTCCTCCCAATATGCCAGCCTCACACCATTAGAATCAGCAAAAAGAGGAAGCATGCTCTTGTCTTCATCCTTGTTCACTAAAGACTTTAACCTGTCCTTCTGATTAAACGAAGTAAGATAGTAAATACCAAGAGCAATGTCCTGCGTTGGAGTCATCAAAGACTTTCCGCTTGAAGGCGAGAAAATATTATTGGTGGACATCATCAAAAGCCGGGATTCCAACTGAGCTTCTACGGAAAGAGGAACATGCACGGCCATCTGGTCACCATCAAAATCCGCATTAAAAGCCGTACAGACAAGAGGATGTATCTGAATAGCATCACCTTCCACTAATGTCGGCTCAAACGACTGTATGCTTAAACGATGCAGTGTCGGAGCGCGATTAAGCATAACCGTCTTATCTCTGGTTACTTCTTCCAATATGTCCCATACCTCATTCGATTCTTTTTCTATAAGCTTTTTCGCGCTTCGCACCGTATGAACAATGCCTAAATCTTTAAGACGCTTTATGATAAACGGTTCAAATAAAACCAAAGCCATCTTCTTCGGCAGTCCGCATTGATTCAGCTTTAATTCAGGCCCCACAACAATCACAGACCTGCCGGAATAATCAACCCTCTTCCCTAATAAATTCTGACGAAAACGACCGCCCTTCCCTCTCAACATGTCACTAAGCGACTTCAACGGTCTATTGCCCGCCCCTGTAGCCGCACGACCATGCCGACCATTATCAAAAACAGCATCAATCGCCTCCTGCAGCATCCGTTTTTCATTTCTGATAATTACATCAGGAGTCTTTAACTGCTGAAGATTCTTCAGACGGTTGTTCCTGTTTATCACACGCCTGTAAAGATCATTCAAATCAGACGTCGCAAAACGACCTCCTTCAAGCGGAACCAATGGACGCAGTTCCGGTGGAATTACAGGCAGTACATCCAGAATCATCCATTCAGGCCTCGTATTGCTGGCGCGGAACCCTTCAACAACATTCATCCGTTTAGCTATCTTTTTCCTGGTCTGCTTGCTCTGCGTTTTCTCCATTTCGTCTTCAAGCTTCGACATCAACTCATCCAATTTTATCTTGCTCAGAATATCACGCACACCCTCAGCGCCCATCTGGGCATTAAAACTGTCGCCATACTTCTCCAGCGCCTCACGATACTCCATCTCATTCAATAACTGTTTAAACTTGAGGGGCGTATCACCGGGATCAATCACAAGATAATCCTCATAATACAGAACCCTCTCCAGACTTGTGGCCGTGAAATCCATCATCAACCCAATACGACTGGGCGTACACTTGAAAAACCATATGTGCGACACCGGAACAGCAAGCTCTATGTGCCCCATCCTTTCCCTGCGCACACGCGAGACCGTAACTTCAACTCCACACCTGTCGCATATAACACCCTTGTGCTTTATGCGCTTGTACTTGCCGCAACTGCATTCCCAGTCACGGGTCGGACCGAAAATACGCTCACAAAAAAGCCCGCCACGCTCCGGTTTGTATGTCCGATAATTAATCGTCTCAGGATTCTTGATTTCACCACGACTCCACGAACGAATCGTCTCCGGTGAAGCCAATGCTATCCCAACAGCATCAAACTTCTTGCATTCCGATAATCCCATTATCTCTCTGGCAGCATGTTGATTCAATTTCAGCCTCCCGCCATTAGTTGATTATAACACTCGTTCCGGTTTGTTACTCTTCATCTGAATATCCAAACATAAACCCCTCAGCTCATTGACAAGAACACTGAAGGATTCCGGCATCCCGGCTTCAAGCGTATTCTCACCCTTAACAATAGATTCATATATCCTTGTCCGGCCACTCACATCATCACTCTTAACCGTCAATAACTCCTGCAAAGCATAAGCAACACCATAAGCCTCCAAAGCCCATACTTCCATTTCCCCCATGCGCTGACCGCCATATTGAGCCTTGCCGCCCAAAGGCTGCTGCGTCACCAGAGAATAAGGCCCCACCGCGCGAGCATGTATCTTGTCACTCACAAGATGATGTAATTTCATCATGTAAATCTGGCCAACAACCACCCTTTGATCAAAAGACCGTCCCGTGCGCCCATCATACAAAACACTCTTGCCATCCTCGTTCAATCCAGAGTCAACTAGCATCTTTTTGATGTCTTTTTCCATCGCTCCATCAAAAATAGGCGTGGCAGACTTGATTCCAAGCAACTTGCACGCTACGCCAAGATGGGTTTCGAAAACCTGACCCAGATTCATTCGCGACGGAACACCAAGAGGATTAAGCACAATGTCCACCGAAGTGCCGTCAGGAAGAAAAGGCATATCACAATCAGGCAGAATTCTCGCCACAACACCCTTGTTGCCATGCCGACCAGCCAGCTTGTCCCCCACTGCTAACTGCTTCTTTGTGGCAACATAAACACGAACCTGTTTGATAATACCGGCATCCACATCGTCCCCACTCTCCAGCCTGTCCAAAGCCCGTTCCTGATCCACCTCAAATTCTGCAAACTTGGGTCGGAACTCCCCTATTATTTCATCTATCTTTATCTGGATGGGACTGCTCTCTATCTGTACATGCTCATGCATGGCAGCCAGCTTGCGCAGAAGAGTTTTTGTTATTTTCCTGTTGGCAGGAATAATAATTTCCCCTGACTCTGCATTAACCACATCCAATGGAATCTTTTCTCCTAACAATATATTGCTCAAGGATTCAGCAAGCTCTTCCGTCAGCTGCTGTCTATCCATCTTGTGATCTTCTCTAAGCTTCTTTAACTGCTTGCGCCTTTCCGATGGTGTGATTTCTGTCCGATTAATCTCTTTGTGTGCCTTGACCTTTACACCCATGACAATCCCATGCATGCCGCTTGGAACCGTCAAGGAAGTATCCCTGACCTCTGCCGCCTTCTCTCCGAAAATAGCACGCAAAAGCCTCTCTTCAGGCGCCAGCTCAGTTTCACTTTTGGGCGTAATCTTACCCACCAGTATGTCGCCAGGATGAACTTCCGAGCCCAAACACACTACGCCGTCAGAACCAAGATTCTTGAGTGCTTCCTCTCCAACATTCGGTATGTCACAGGTAATCTCCTCCGGCCCAAGCTTCGTGTCCCGAGCTCCAACTTCAAAATCTTGAATATGAACCGAAGTGAATAAATCATCCCTTAACACGCGCTCACTCACCAAAATAGCATCTTCAAAGTTGTAACCAGACCAAGGCATGAATGCTACTAACATGTTTTTGCCGAGCGCCATCTCGCCATCCGCTGTGCCAGGCCCATCAGCCAATACATCGCCCTTCTTTATCTTCTGCCCAATTTTAACAATTGGTTTCTGATTAAAACACGTGCCGGCGTTCGATCGCCTGAACTTCTGTAATTTATACTCCTGATACGGCTTCTTCTCACCGCGTTTGCGAGGCATAGCACCATCCTGTGTAACAATAATCTTGTCCGCCGAAACATACGCCACTACGCCGGGCCGCTCAGCTTCAACAATAACCTTAGAGTCACGAGCGACTTTATCTTCCAAACCCGTAGCTACATAAGGACTCTCCGTCGTCAACAACGGAACAGCCTGCCTCATCATGTTGGCACCCATTAAAGCCCTGTTCGCATCATCATGCTCCAGGAACGGAATCAGTCCAGCCGCGATGCTGACCACCTGCTTCGGAGACACGTCCATATACTCAACTCGTTCACGAGGCACCTCAAGAAAATCAGCCATATGACGCACCGAAACCGTATCATTCACAAACCTGTTCTTCTCATCAAGTACCGCGTTGGCCTGCGCAATGACGAACTTCTCCTCAACATCTGCCGTTAAATACTCCACATCATCCGTCACCCGTCCATTAACAACCTTACGATAAGGACTCTCTATAAAACCAAAATCATTGACCCTTGCGTAAATTCCAAGCGAAGATATCAACCCTATGTTGGGCCCTTCCGGCGTCTCAATAGGACAAATCCTCCCGTAATGACTGCTATGCACATCACGCACCTCAAACCCAGCTCGCTCACGACTTAACCCGCCCGGCCCAAGCGCGCTCAAACGCCGCTTATGCGCCAACTCCGAAAGCGGATTAGTCTGATCCATAAACTGACTCAGCTGACTCCGCCCAAAGAAATCCTGCACAACCGCAGAAAGCGACTTCGAATTAACCAGTTTCTGAGGAGCAAGAACACCAGTAGCAGGATCAAAAAGCGTCATTCGCTCCCTGATAAGCCGTTCCGTCCGCGCCAACCCAACCCGACACTGGTTCTCCAGAAGCTCACCCACCGTACGTACACGCCGACTCCCCAAATGATCTATATCATCAATGCCTACTTCACCCTTGCGCATCCTTAATAGATAACGTACCGCTTCTATTATATCCTGTTTATCCAAAACACGCAGGTTGTCACTCACCTTTCCGCTCAAACCAAGCTTCTTGTTTATCTTGTAACGCCCAACACGCCCCAGATCATACCGCCTTGGATCAAAAAAGAGATGTTTCAACAATTGCCTCGCATTTGAAGGAGTGGCAGGATCACCAGGCCTGAGTCTGTGATATATGTCTTTAAGCGCGTCCTCAACAGAGTGGGTCTGCTCCGCACGAACACTGGAAAGAAAAACACCATTATCCCATGAAACATCAACAACTTGTGCCGTCTTGAATCCGGCGTCCCGCATCTGTTTTAATATGTGCGCCGTCACAGCATCATACCTGCGCGCAAGAACCGTCTTGGAGTCAATGTCTATAATGTCTTCCTGGAAGACATATTTAAGAAGATCATCATCGGCAAATTTTTTATCGGTACGTATCCGTTCAAATTTATAAAATAACCCAAGGACCTCTTCATCCGTACCATAACCAATCGCACGCAGAAAGGTTGACGCCAGAAATTTCCGGCGACGACGCCTGCGATCCATGAAAATCCAGATCAAATCAGATGTGTCGAATTGCACCTCCACCCACGACCCACGATCCGGAATTATCCGCAGAGAATATAAACTGGACCCGTTAGCATGAATAATCACCTCGGAACAAATGCCAGGTGAACGATGCAATTGACTCACCACAACCCGCTCGGCTCCATTCACCACAAATGACCCATTATCGGTCATCAACGGAATTTCACCCATGTAAACACTCTCTTCACGCACTTCCTCACCATCCTGAAGACGAAACGTCACATGCAAAGGCGAAGCATAAGTCTGCCCATCACTTAAACACTCAAGCGCATCGTCTTTGGGCTCAGCCAGCTCATATTTGACAAAATCAAGAACATACCTGCCGTCATAACTCTCTATGGGAAACGCTTCCTTGAAAACAGCCTGTAACCCCTGTTTCTTGCGGGCTGTCGGACGAACATCCATCTGTAAAAAATCCAGATATGATTTAGTCTGTATGTCAATCATATCCGGAGGATCTATAACAGCTTTGAGCTTGCCGAAATTCAATCTTTCAACCATCTCAACAACCTTTCTTTATCTGCCTCAGATAAGCCAAAAGGTTAACAGCCGATAACCCCCATGCTACCAACCGTTAACCGTTAACCACCAGACCAGCCAAGCCTTCGCCAATCCGTAAGTGGTGTTTCCTATCCGTTTATTTAATCTCCACAGTAGCCCCTGCCGCTTCCAGCTTGCCTTTTATCTCATCCGCGTCCTTTTTGCTTACACCTTCTTTTACCGACTTCGGAGCTCCTTCAACAAGATCCTTCGCATCCTTGAGCCCTAACCCGGTAATCGCGCGAACTTCCTTGATAACAGCTATCTTCTGGCCACCCACAGTGGCAAGCACAACAGAAAATTCCGTCTGCTCCTCCGCCTGGGTCTCCCCGCCACCGGCAATACCAGTGCCGCCACCGGCAATAACAGCCATAGGAGCCGAAGCGCTTACCCCGAACTTGTCTTCCAATGCCTTGACAAGCTGGGACAGCTCAAGAACCGTTATACCTTCAATCCACTCAAGAAACTCAGCCATCTTTCCTTCAACAACAGGTTTCTCTTCGCCAGCATTCTTCTTTTCCTCTGTCATTTTTCCTTCTCCTGTAATTAACTAATTAATTGATCTGTCAATCAGTAACACCTGTTCCCTGCTCATTCTTCTCCTTGATCGCTTTAAGCGCATATAATAAACTGCAAATCTTTTGATTCATCACTCCTGCAAGACCACTTATCGGAGCAGACATAACATAGGCAAGCTTGGCCAGCAAAACATCACGAGGCGGAATAAACGCCAACTCCATCACATCCGCCGCAGTAAGCGTCCGCCCGCTCATTGACCCACCCTTCAAGACAGGTAAACTATTGTCTCTGAAAAATTCTGCCAAAACCTTGGCTACACCTGTGGGATCGCCCTCACCAGTAACCATCGCTCTCGGACCATCCAGCAAAGAACCGGATATGTCGCATAACCCCGCCTCATTGGACGCGCGACACAGAAAACTATTCCTGATCACGCTGAAACTCGACTTCAAAACTCTGAGCTTGCCGCGAAGCTCCATCATTTTCGTCACAGTCAAGCCACGATAATCTGCAAGAAACATAAATTCAGATTCACTCAACTTCTTGCTAATCTCATCCACCATCGATTTTTTTTCTGCTCTCATTGCCTGAATCCTTCGCACAATCAAAAATCCAACTAATCTCGTACGTTGACCTTTATTCCCACCCCCATGCTGGACGTAACAGCACATTTTTTGATGTAAACCCCTTTAAGACCAGCCGGTTTTTCCGCCTTGATCGCTGATATTATTACATTTGCGTTCTCAACAAGTTTGTCCTCATCAAAAGAAACCTTGCCAAACGGAACATTCACATTGCCATGCTTGTCCATCCTGAATTCCACTCTGCCGCCTTTGCTCTGCTTTACAGCCGGGGCAATATCATCCGTAACCGTACCTGTCTTCGGATTTGGCATTAAACCACGAGGTCCCAAAACACGCCCTAACTTGCGAACCTCTTTCATCGCTTCCGGCGTCGCAATGGCCACGTCAAAATCAGTCCAACCACCCTTAACCTTTTCAATCATATCCTCGTTTCCAACAAAATCAGCACCCGCTTCCTTGGCATCATCAGCAGAGGCACCAGACGCGAAAACCAGTACGCGCACCTTCTTGCCGGTGCCATGCGGCAGAACAACTGTGCCCCGCACCGTCTGTTCAGTTTTTTTCGGGTCTACGCCCAAACGAATACCCATGCCTAATGATTCATCAAACTTACACTGAGAGTTCAACTTCAGGAACTTTATGGCCTCCTTTAAATCAATAATACCTTCCGGAGCCTGCTCCTTCATCGCCCTGTACCTTTTCCCTTGCTTAACCATTACTGCACTCCCAAATCTTAACAATAACCAGACACTTAATCCGTAATCTCAACCCCCATACTGCGAGCCGTTCCTTCTATAATCTTCACACAACGATCATCAGAATAGGCATTTAAATCCGCCTTTTTCATCCTGGCAATCTCCAGTATCTGCTCTTTCGTCACTTTGCCCACCTTCTCCTTGTTCGGAGTCGCAGACCCCTTGGCCAAACCGGCTGCTCGTTTGAGCAAAGACGCGGCAGGCGGGCTCTTTGTCACAAAAGTAAAAGACTTGTCATGATAAACCGTTATAACAACAGGTATAATCAGCCCCACCTGATCCTGTGTCACCGCGTTAAACGCTTTGCAAAACTCCATAATATTTACCCCCTGCTGACCTAAAGCAGGCCCAACAGGAGGAGCCGGATTGGCCTGCCCCGCCGGTATATGAAGTTTAATTTGACCCGTTGCTCTTTTAGCCATCTCTATGCACCCCTGTTCCAATCATTTTAAATTAAAATCAACTTCCTACGACTCTCCACGTTCCACCTGCCAGTACTCCAACTCAACCGGAGCAGACCTTCCAAAAATCGCGACCGACACCTTCAGCTTTCCGCGTTCAGGATCAACCTCTTCCACAACTCCACTAAAATTAAGAAAAGGCCCATCAATTATCTTCACCATCTCATTCGGCTCAAACGCAACTTTCGGCTTGATCTTCTTTTTCCGCTCATCCACCTGATTCAGTATTATATCCACCTCTTCAGATGGAAGCGGCGCCGGCTTACTGCCCCCAATAAAACCTATAATGCCATGTGTCTCCTGAATAAAACGCCATGTCCTTTCTATTATCTGCTTATCCTCATCATATAAAGCCATGTCAACCAGCACATAACCCGGAAAAAACTTCCTCGTCGTAGTAATCCTTACGCCTTTTTTTACCTCAGAAACCTTTTCTGTTGGAATAATAACATCACCTATGTGATCTTCCATTTCTTCCATCTTGCTACGCCGGAATATGCTATCTTTTACCTTCTGCTCCTGCCCGGTAAGAGTATGTATAACAAACCATTCCTTTTGCATAATGTGCTACCCCACGGGAATCAAAAGCTTCAATAATACCGCCAAAACTTTGTCACTTACCCCAATGAAAACACTTATCAGTACAATCGAAACTATCACTACAACCGTTGATTCCATCAATTCACGACGCCCCGGCCACGTAGATTTCTTCATCTCCGCAACCACATCCTGACAAAACGTCCGAACCTTATTTATAACATCCTGTACCTTGCTCATCGGATATTATGCCCCCAATAACCAGACATAAGACGCCACTCCCAACCTTCACTAAATATGGCAGGCCAGGAGGGAATCGAACCCCCAACCCCCGGTTTTGGAGACCGGTGCTCTGCCAAATTGAGCTACTGGCCTACTGCTCCGCATATGCACCGGACTTTACCTGACTTCCTTATGTAGCGTGCGCTTCCTGTCAAACCGACAGTATTTCTTCAGCTCAAGCCGATTCGGCGAAAGCTTCTTGTTCCTGGTAGTAGTGTAATTTCGATTCTTACATTCACTACACGCCAATATTGCCAGCTCTCTGACCATCACGCACCAACCCCTCTATTATTGCCTTTAAACAACAACTCCCCTAATCACCATTAAGCTATTATCTTGGCAACCGTACCGGCACCAACCGTACGACCACCTTCACGAATGGCAAATCTCATTTTCTCTTCCAGGGCTACCGGCTGAATAAGTTTAACCTTCATGTTGACGCTATCGCCCGGCATGATCATCTCAACACCATCAGGCAGAGTAATGTCGCCCGTAACATCCGTCGTGCGAATGTAAAATTGAGGACGATAACCCTTGAAGAAAGGTGTGTGTCGCCCGCCTTCTTCCTTACTCAATACATAAACTTCAGCTTCAAAGTCAGTATGCGGTGTAATAGAACCAGGCTTCGCGAGAACCTGACCACGTTCCACATCGTCTTTCTTCGTCCCGCGCAGCAATACGCCAATATTGTCACCTGCACGCCCCTCATCAAGAAGCTTGCGAAACATCTCAACGCCAGTAGCAGTAGTCTTCGTCGTAGGCTTCAACCCTATAATCTCTACTTCCTCACCTACCTTTATAATACCACGCTCAACCCTGCCGGTCACAACCGTGCCGCGACCTTCAATCGAAAACACATCTTCAATCGGCATCAGATAAGCCTGGTCAATAATACGAACCGGCTCAGGTATGTAACTGTCCAACGCGTCCATCAGCTTGCCAATACACTCACACGCCGGATCATCAGCAGAACCTACCTGCGTCGCCGACAGCGCATCACCCTGTATAATGGGTATTTCATCGCCCGGATACTCGTATTTCGAAAGAAGCTCTCTGATCTCAAGCTCAACAAGCTCAATCAGCTCAGGATCATCAACAAGATCCACCTTGTTCAAAAATACCACAATCGCCGGCACACCAACCTGACGAGCCAGAAGAATGTGCTCGCGCGTCTGCGGCATCGGACCATCAGCAGCGCTAACAACAACAATCGCACCATCCATCTGCGCCGCGCCTGTGATCATGTTCTTTACATAATCTGCATGACCCGGACAGTCAACATGCGCATAATGACGATTCGCAGTACTATACTCAACATGAGATGTAGCAATTGTTAAAATCTTTGAGGGATCACGACGCCCCGCACTCTCCGAAGCTTTCGCAACTTCATCATACGAAATAAAAGTGCTCAGCCCTTTCAAAGACTGCACCTTCGTGATCGCGGCAGTCAATGTAGTCTTGCCATGATCCACGTGACCTATCGTGCCAACATTAACGTGCGGCTTTGTTCGATCAAATTTTTCCTTTGCCATAACTATATCTCCTTCAGTTTTTCTGTTCCTTAATTAATAATCAATCAGTCTACGCCTATGGAGCCCATGAGCGGGATCGAACCGCTGACCTCATCCTTACCAAGGATGTGCTCTACCAACTGAGCTACATGGGCACTGCTGCCCAGCGGTTCACATGCGCAAAACACCCACACACGACTCTCCCAAAAAAAACAACAGTGCACCCCATCCTTAAACTCTTCCAGTAAAAAAAGGAGAGCCGTACTGCCGTTTCACCTAATTATATGGACATCAAGAACCTTTCTGGTTCTCGACATTAGACCGGGCACGGTATCAGGCAACCAGTCAAAGTCAAACTTTTTTTTATTTTTTTTGCTTTTTTTTCCGAACCGACATCCCGTCAACAGCTCATACACGCTATCCGCTCAGCTACGGTACTGGCAAATTCACTGCACTTGACCTCAGCAGCACCCTCCATTAAACGGGCAAAATCATACGTCACCACCTTATCCTTTATAACCAAACCCATGCCCTTTATCACTAAATCAGCCGCCGCGGACCAGCCCATGTACCTTAACATCATTTCACCCGACAATATCAAAGAACCCGGATTAACCTTGTCCTGCCCCGCATATTTGGGCGCAGTACCATGCGTGGCCTCAAAAACAGCCGCGCCACATTCGTAATTAATATTGCCGCCAGGCGCTATTCCTATGCCGCCAACACAGGCCGCTAAAGCATCTGATATGTAATCACCATTAAGATTCGTCGTGGCTATCACTGAATATTCTCCAGGCCGCGTAAGTATCTGCTGTAAAAACGCGTCAGCTATGACATCCTTGACCAATACTTTACCCGCCGGCGCCTTCCAATCACAATCTTCAGCAACAACAGCCTTGTCACTCATCTCTTCACGCACCAGCTCGTAACCCCACGTCTTGAACGCGCCTTCGGTAAATTTCATGATGTTCCCCTTGTGTACCAGCGTCACGCTCGGACATCCATTAACAACAGCATATTCAATCGCCGCACGAATAAGACGCCTTGAGCCCTCTTTGGATACCGGCTTTATTCCTATAGCCGAACTGTCCGGAAACCTGATCTTCTTAACTCCCATCTCATCACGCAGAAACTTTATGACTTTCCGCACCTCGGGTGTGCCGTCAGCCCACTCTATGCCCGCATATATGTCTTCCGTGTTTTCTCTGAAAACAACCATGTTGGTCAAATCAGGACGTTTCACCGGAGATGGAACTCCTTCAAACCAACGTACCGGCCTTTGACATACATAAAGATCCAGTTTCTGACGAAGCGCCACATTCAAGGACCTGAACCCGCCACCTACCGGCGTGGTTAACGGCCCTTTGATCGCAATAAGGTAATCCGATATTGCCTCTACCGTCTCGTCCGGAAGCCAGATCTCTTCTCCATAAACAGCGTTTGCCTTCTCGCCGGCAAATACCTCCATCCAGATTATCCGGCGTTTATCACCATAAGCCGCTTTTATCGCGGCGTTCCATACAATCAGGGCCGCTTTCATTATGTCGGAACCAATGCCATCACCCTCTATAAAAGGAATAACAGGCCTGTCGGGAACAACAAGCTTTCCATCCTTGCCCATCACAATTTTAGCGCCATCCGAAGGTACTACTATTTTCTTGTAACTCATTTCTTTTCTCCACGTTAAACTGTTGAATTCAATAACCCGCCAGCCAAAATAATTTTCTTCTGCCGCTCAGATAAGTTTAACTTTACCTGAACTTCTGTTCCTTTTGTCAGATTCCTTATTACGCCCGGCACCTTCCCTTCCACGATAGCGCGAACATCTTCAACGACCAGATCATCACCCTTGTCGATTTTCGCGCAATCGGATCCCGTTTTGAAAATAAATGGAACGATTCCAAAATTTACAAGGTTCGCCATATGGATTCGTTCTAACGATTTCGCCACAACCGCCTTTACCCCAAGATACATCGGACACAGAGCGGCATGTTCCCGGCTCGATCCCTGGCCGTAAGATTCTCCCGCTATGATGAAGTTATGCCGGCCAGCATCCCGGTTCTTTAAAGCAGTCTTCGAGAAATCAGGATCCACATTCTCAAAAACAAATTCCGAATACTTCGGCACATTGGATCTGTACTTCAAACGCATACCGGCAGGCATGATATGATCCGTTGTGATCATATCATCAACCTTTATCGTTGCCACACCATCAAGTTTTTCCGGAAGCGGCTCATTAATCGGCACTTCCCCGATGTTAGGCCCTCTTATGATCTCCTTCTCTCCAGTGCCCGCCGGACGAACCAGCATCGAATCATCAATATCAAAGCTTTTCGGCTGACGAACCGCCGGATATTTCAGATCCTCCACGGACCGAGGGTCAATAACCCGGCCATACAACGCAGCGATTGCGGCGATTTCAGGACTAACCAGATACACACCCGCCGACTTCGTTCCTGACCGTCCTTCAAAATTCCTGTTCGAGGTCCGCAATGATACAGCATTCGTTGACGGCGACATTGAGTTGCCGATACAAAAGCCGCAAGCGCTTTCGAGAATACGCGCGCCCGCGTCAATCAGCACAGACAGAAGACCTTCCTTTGCCATCATCTGCAGTACCTGCCGCGACCCCGGCGCTATGCCAAGGCTCACATCAGGGTTGATCTTTTTACCTTCCAGTATTTTCGCCACTGATTTTAAATCACGATACGACGAATTCGTGCACGACCCTATCATCACCTGATCGACACGTTTCCCCACCAGCATTGCAACAGGCATTATATTGCCCGGGGAATGCGGTCCCGCAGCAAGCGGCTCCAGATCAGCCAGATTGATTTTCTCCACACGATCATATTCAGCATCAGCATCCGCGATAATTTCGCGCCAGACTTCGCCACGCCCCTGCGCGTCAAGAAACTTCTTCGTCACTTCATCACTCGGAAACACCGATGTCGTCACACCACACTCTGCGCCCATATTCGTTATCGTTGCACGTTCCGGAACATCAAGACTCCTTACGCCCTGACCGGCATATTCGAACACACACCCGACATTACCTTTGGTGGAAAAAATCTCCAGGACCTTCAAAATCACGTCCTTGGCAGTAACCCATGGTTTTAAACGTCCCTTAAGTTCGATTTTGATGACACGTGGCGCTTCCATATAAAAGGGCCCACCGCCCATGGCAACTGCCACGTCAATTCCTCCAGCCCCTATAGCGATCATACCCAGCCCGCCGCACATCGGTGTGTGCGAATCCGAGCCCAGCAGTGTCTTGCCCGGTACGCCAAACCGTTCCAGATGAACCTGATGACAGATTCCATTCCCGGCCATTGAGAACACCGCGCCGAACCTGGCCGCCGTAGATTTCAGATAAGCATGATCATCCGCGTTCTCAGATCCGACCTGAACCGTATTATGGTCAACATAACTAACCGCCAGCTCATTCTTGACGGCGTTCAGACCGATACTTTCAAATTGAAGATAGACCATTGTGCCGGTAGCATCCTGCGTGAGCGTCTGGTCAATTCTTATCCCCACCTCATTACCCGGCTTTAACTCACCTTCCACCAGATGTTCACTGAGAATCTTTTGTGTTACATTCATCCCCATTTCAGTTCCTCCTTACTGCCTTCGTGGTGAAACTTTTCCTTTTAACCACCCGCGCTCCCGCGCTGGAGTACCCGAGGACACAGAGAATACAAGAAAACCCGAGGTTACATCAAACCCAATCTTGCTTAGCAATCCCGGATTTGATGTAACGTTGTTGTCATGGAGCAAACCTCCGAGACAGCTCCTGTCCTCCAACATGCAAAGTATTGATTTAATTTTGAGACGCCAGTCCCGGAATTAAATCAACCCTCTTCTCCTTCTCTCCTCCGTGCCTCCGCGCACTCCATGGTGAATATCTTTCTTCTTACCACCCGGCCTGTCCCGGCGTAGCAGCACGCTATTGCGACCGAAGCCTGATCCCCATCAGAAAACATTGTTCAGGAAATGTGGAAGAAAACTACTGTTTTATCCAGATTTCCTGAACCATCTCACTCTTCATCCTGCATGCCTCGCCGAAGCTTTCTTGCGAAGGCGGGTCAAAAAATTCTCTTCTTCCCCGATCCAACTCAATGCCGCCGACCGCCAGCTTCATCCATAATCACCGTATCGCGGGCCACCGCATCGGTCCCCGGATAATCCAATGTGTAATGCAACCCCCTGCTTTCCTTCCTTTCCAAAGCAGATCTCACTATCAACCCGGCCACAGCCGCTATGTTTCGAAGCTCAAGAATATCCGCCGTAATAAGATAATCGAGATAATATTGCTGAATTTCTTCCACTAAATTGCAAACGCGCCGGCGAGCACGCTCCAGCCGCTTGTCCGTCCGCACAATACCAACATAATCCCACATACACGTCCGAAGTTCATTCCAATTATGCTCAACAACAACAGCTTCATCACTTGGAACAGCATCACCGCATTCCCAGTCGGGAATATTAACACATGGATACGAATCTGCCGGCGGAAGATCGGCTATTCTCCCGGCCATCTCGTGAGCGCATACCACGGCTTCAAGCAAGGAATTACTGGCAAGCCTGTTAGCGCCGTGCAGTCCGGTACATGCTACCTCCCCGCACGCAAACAAACCGGGCAATGCGGTCTCTCCGTTTACTCCAGCCTCAATGCCGCCGCAAAAATAATGCGCCGCCGGCACCACGGGAATAAGATCATGCGCCATGTCTATCCCGTAAACAAGACACCTTTCATAAAGATTCGGGAACCGCTCCATGATAAATTCACGCGACTTATGCCTTATGTCAAGATACACACACGCCTGCCCGCTCTTTTTCATCTCCGCATCAATCGCACGCGCAACAATATCACGCGGCGCCAAGGCACCGCGTTTATCATACTGATCCATGAACGGCCGGCCGGATGCATCAACAAGCCCAGCTCCTTCCCCACGCACCGCCTCGCTTATCAGAAACGACTTTGCTTCCGGATGATATAAACACGTCGGATGAAACTGAATAAATTCCATATTCTTGACAGGTACGCCTGCACGCCAGGCAACAGCAATGCCGTCACCCGTGGCTATATCAGGATTACTGGTGTATAAATAAACCTTGCCGCCACCACCACTGGCCAATATCACATACGGAGAACGAACAGCAAGAATCTCACCAGACTCCCTGTTCAGCACGTAAACACCAACACACCTGTTATCATTTCCACTATCCGACCCCGAACCAGCATCACATGTACCCCTGCCCTCCAACCAGCTGGTTGTAATAAGATCTATCACCATGTAATGCTCACATATCGATATATTCGGATCCAACTGGATCCGCTTCAAAAGCACTTCTTCAATCTTCTGCCCCGTAATATCACCAGAATGCAATACACGCCTGATTGAATGCCCGCCTTCCTGCCCAAGATCATACCCACCGTCAACAGAACTCCTGGCAAACTTAACACCATATTCCTCCAGATCAGCTATACGCACCGGACCATTCTCAACAATCTTCCTCACCACAGCTTCATTACAAAGCCCACAACCAGTCTCAATGGTATCCCCGATATGCGCGTCAAAACTGTCATCATCTCTTACCGCGCAGGCAATGCCGCCCTGAGCATGATTAGTATTGCTGTCAGCCTTCTCCTTCTTAGTAACAATAAGAACACGGCCCTGCCCGGCCAAATGCAATGCCGACATCAGCCCGGCAATGCCGCTCCCGACAACAAGATAATCACAATCAATAATCCTCATACGGTTCCACTCTTTCATCGTTAACCAGCGCCACTCGACAACCTGCATCAGGCATCCTTGCGCGGTGAGTATACGCATATTTCCCGCGTAGCGTCAACAGACCTCCGCGGCAGATTTTTTCACCACCCGCCTCGAGAACCCGGAGAATAATATTTTCTGACAGGATAACAGGATTGACGGGATTGATGGAGAAATGGGATCCGTGAAATCTCAATGGATTAAATAATCCAGTTGAGATTTCACACCCATCTCGGATATTGATCATGTATATCCTGTAATCCTGTCAAAAACTGTTTCTTCTCACGTAAAAAAACTGTTGAAGAATTCTTTTATAAAATCCGCTTGACTACCTTCTTATAAATCCTCAAAGTGTCGTCCCGGGGTCGATTAACCAACAAAACAAAAATCCGAAAGGGAAACTTGTATGAAAATTAATGAAATAGCACTCGACAAACTGGACACCAATCAGTTCACAAACGAACAGGTCACCGCAATACAATCAGCCGCCGGCAGCAGCACGGCCATCAACGCCTTGTCCGGCGGCGTCGATTCCGCCGTCGTCACCATGCTTGGACACAAGGCGCTGAACACCAAATTGAAAACATATTTCATAGATAACGGATTGATGCGCGAGAACGAGCCTCAGCAGATCGTGAAATGGTTTACCGATCTCGGCGTTGAAGTTGAAATCATCGACGCGAAAAAGGAATTCTTCGCCGGACTGAAAGGCGTCACCGACCCGGAAGAAAAACGCGAAAAGGGAATCACGCAGGTGTTCTATAAAGACGTCTTCGCAAAACTCGTCAAACAAAGCGGAGCGAATATCCTCCTGCAGGGCACCAATTATACCGACGTGGAAGAAACCGCGGCCGGCGTAAAACGTCAACATAACGTTTTTGAACAAATAGGCATCGATCCCCAGAAAGCATTCGGATACAAAGTGGTCGAACCTATCCTCCAACTCAGAAAACCTGCCGTACGCGCCTTAGCGCGCGCCCTCGGATTGCCCAGGGAAATCAGTGAACGCCCGCCTTTCCCAGGCCCGGCACTCGCTGCGCGTGTTATCGGAGAAGCTACCCCGGAAAGAATCGAAACCGTCCGAAAAGCAACAACAATAGTCGAATATGAACTCGCCGACTGCAACGCGTTTCAATACATGGCCATTCTGCATGAGGATATGGTCACAGGCCTCAGACAGAATAAACGCGACTTCGGCCAGCAAATAGAAGTCCGATGCTGGGACAGCACCGATGCCGTCACCGCCACCCCAACGGAACTGCCATTTGCCACACTAAGAAAAATAGCCGACAGAATAGTGAACGAAGTGCCCGGCATAGTAAGTGTCACATACAATGTAACTACAAAACCACCAAGCTGTATTGAAGCAGTATAACCAACAGTAATGAATACAAGCTTTACGGATAATGCAAATGAAACAATCAGGGTTTGACAATGAAAAGTATCTGGAAGAACAAAGCGCATACATTATCGAACGCGCCGGGCAACTCGGCAATAAACTGTATCTTGAGTTCGGCGGCAAACTTGTGTTCGATTATCATGCCGCCCGCATTCTGCCCGGCTTCGACCCGAATGTAAAAATACGGCTCCTGCATAAACTAAAAGACAAAATCGATATCGTACTGTGCATTAACGCCGGCGATATAGAACGCAGAAAACTGAGAGCCGATTTCGGAGTCACTTATGACGTAGATACCCTCAGGCTTATAGATAATCTGCGCGAATGGGATCTCGATATAACAGCCGTCGTAATAACCCTCTTCAATAATCAACCAGCAGTCCAGCAGTTCAAGAACGGACTCGAACGACGAGGCGTCAAAACATATACACATCGCACGATCAAAGGATATCCCGTAGATATAGCAACCATCGTCAGCGATAAGGGATTCGGCTCGAATCCATACATAGAAACATCAAAACCTATCGTAGTGGTAACCGCGCCGGGACCAGGCAGTGGGAAAATGGCCACATGCCTTTCCCAACTCTATCACGACCATAAAAAAGGTATTTCCACCGGCTACGCTAAATTCGAAACATTCCCCATATGGAATCTGCCCCTTAAACACCCCGTCAATCTGGCTTATGAAGCCGCTACCGCCGATATCGGCGATTTCAACATGATAGACCCATTCCATATGGAAACACATAACGTGACAACAGTTAACTATAACAGAGATATCGAAATATTCCCCGTCCTGAAAAGAATACTCGAAAAAATCACCGGAAAAGAATCCATCTATAAATCTCCAACCGATATGGGCGTTAACCGCGCTGGCTTCGCCATCATTGACGATAATATCGTAAAAGAAGCAGCAACACAGGAAGTCATAAGAAGACATTTCCGATACCAATGCGAATACGCGCTCGGCTTCACCGGCAAGGACACCCTCCAGAAAACCAAAACGCTCATGGAAGAATTGAATATATCGCCGGAAAACAGAAGTGTCGTTATGCCGGCAAGACAAGCCGCCGCCGAAGCAAAGAAAAAAGACAAAGGACACGACAACGTCTTCTGCGGCGCCGCAATACAATTGAACGACGGCTCAATAGTCACCGGCTGTAATTCACCGCTCATGCACGCATCTTCCAGCCTCACATTGAACGCAATAAAAACACTGGCCGGCATCCCTGACAACATGCACATCCTCACCCCCATTGTAATGAACTCAATCAAAACACTGAAACAGAAAATACTGAGCGGGAAAAATGCCAGCATGAATCTGGAGGAAACGCTCATAGCACTCAGCGTCAGCGCCACATCAAACCACTCAGCCGAACTGGCTATGGGAAAACTCAGTGAATTGCGCGGCTGTGAAATGCATATAACTCATATACCCGCCCCAGGCGACGAAGCAGGATTGAGACGACTCGGTATAAACCTGACAAGTGAACCCAATTTCGCGAGTAATAATCTGTTCATTAATTAAACCACATCAAATAGGAGGCACAAAAACAAATGCCCAAGATAAAAGATATCAATAAGGTTATGATCATCGGTTCAGGCCCCATCGTCATAGGACAGGCATGCGAATTTGATTATTCAGGAACACAGGCATGCAAAGCCCTGCGCGCACTGGGTTACAAAATAGTACTCGTAAATTCAAATCCAGCCACGATTATGACCGATCCCGGAACAGCAGATGCCACATATATTGAGCCGCTCAACATCGAAACAATGGAAAAAATCATCAAGAAAGAACGGCCCGACGCGTTACTCCCTAACCTCGGCGGACAGTCCGGCCTCAACCTGTCTTCCGATCTTGCCAAACACGGCATACTTGACAAATACAACGTCAAAATCATAGGCGTAAAACTCGACGCCATCGAACGCGGCGAAGACCGTACCGCATTCAAACAAACCATGAACAAACTCGGCATAGAAATGCCGCTCAGTACGTGTGTCTACAGCGTGGAAGATGCCGAAAAAATAGCCGCCGAACTGGGTTACCCAGTGGTCATAAGACCTGCCTACACAATGGGCGGAACAGGCGGCGGACTCGTTTATAACGTCGAAGAACTCCGAATTGTCGCGGCACGCGGCATCTCCGCAAGTCTTATCGGCCAGATCCTGGTCGAAGAATCGGTACTCGGCTGGGAAGAACTTGAACTGGAAGTGGTGCGCGATGCCAAGAACCAGATGATAACCGTCTGCTTCATAGAAAACGTCGATGCCATGGGCGTACATACCGGCGATTCTTTCTGTACAGCGCCAATGCTTACCATCAGCAAGGAACTCCAGCAACGCCTGCAGGAATACTCTTACAAGATAGTGGAAGCTATAGAAGTAATAGGCGGCACGAACGTTCAGTTCGCGCACGATCCGGTAACCGACCGCGTCGTAGTTATAGAAATTAACCCACGCACATCACGATCCTCCGCGCTTGCTTCAAAAGCTACCGGGTTCCCCATAGCGCTCATATCATCCAAGCTTGCCGGCGGCATGACTATGGACGAAATCCACTACTGGCGCGATGGAACACTCGAAAAATATACGCCGTCAGGCGATTATGTTGTCGTAAAGTTCGCACGCTGGGCTTTCGAAAAATTCAAGGGCGTCGAGGATAAACTCGGAACCCAGATGCGCGCCGTCGGTGAAATAATGAGTATAGGCAAAAACTTCAAAGAAGCCTTCCAGAAAGCCATACGCGGTCTTGAGAACGGACGGCACGGACTCGGATTCGCTAAGAATTTCAATTCATTGCCGCTCGATGAGATCATGGCACGCCTATCCTTTCCATCCAGCGAGCGTTACTGGCTCATGTACGAGGCTCTTCGCAAAGGTGCTTCAATTGAAGAACTGCACGCCAAGACATACGTCAAGGCATGGTTCATTGAGCAGATGAAGGAACTTGTCCAGAGAGAAGAAGAGATCCTTAAGTACAAAGGAAAGGAAATTCCCAACGATCTCCTGCTGTCAGCCAAGAAGGACGGTTTTGGCGACAAGTACATTGCGAAATTGCTCAATGTGTCAGAAATAAAAATTCGTGAACAGCGTGAAAAAGCGAAAATAAACGAAGGCTGGCACGCCGTTCCTGTCAGCGGCGTCGAGGACGCGGCATATTACTACTCCACATACAACGCGCCCGACAGCATCAGCGCCACGACCAATCAGGATAAGGTCATGATACTCGGCGGCGGCCCTAACCGTATCGGACAAGGCATAGAATTCGACTATTGCTGTGTCCATGCCGCATTCGCATTACGCGACATGGAATATGAAACCGTCATGGTGAATTGCAACCCGGAAACCGTGTCCACAGATTACGATACATCAAATAAACTGTATTTCGAACCACTCACGGTCGAAGATGTTCTGCAAATCTACGGAAAAGAAAAACCGAAAGGTATTATATGCCAGTTCGGCGGCCAGACGCCGCTCAATATCGCCCGCGAACTTGAAGAAGCCGGCATCAAAATACTGG
>JAQBFJ010000103.1:0-2623 GCA_032123435.1 Verrucomicrobiota bacterium | reverse complement strand
AGGGCGCAATAAACATGACATTATAAAGCAGAAGATATCCCAGCCCGGCCATTCTTGCGTCGCCTGCCTTAACAACCAGTACCAGTGTCGGAACATAGACTTGACCAGTACATACGCTCTCTAATGCCGTTACCAACGCCCCGACGACTAATGCGCCGACAATCAGGTTCCTCGCCTTGATTCCTTCGCGCATGATCTTGTGAATCCTGTCCTTGATGCCCCTCGGAAGCTGGAGAGTCACATCTTTGGGATTGCCGCTCTTCCGGAATCGATAAGCGTCTGCGAAGGATAGAATGGCCAATATCCCCAGCAGTGCAATCATCACTACTTCAATACTCTTCTGAATCAACGGGAATCCTGAAAAAGCATGCAAGATCCTTAATAGCCCGAATCCAATTGCCGTATATGTCACAAATGAAGCGATGAAGAACGGAATGCCGATCATCAGAAGCTGTTTGTTCCTCAGCTTGGATGCGGCCAGTAGGCTCATGAAGAACACCAGTGTCCCGATAGCACACGGATTGATGCCGTCTACCAGTCCGGCTATAGCAACAGTTGGCCAGGTAAAGCCCTCGAGCCTGTTCTCTGCCATCTGAATTCCGGCTTGATGATCAGGCACTTCAATGGGCTTTGGATCCGCTCCATTCTTTGCCCTGTTCTCAATTGCCTTCTCCACGAAAAGGATCAGGCCGGTCTTAATTGCTTCATATCCATTACAGACTCCGAAGTAATCAACCACCATGCATACGTCTTCATCTTCCTCTATTCCGAGCGTTTCCTGATAGGCCACAAGCATGATGTAATTGGAGGTGATCCCGACATCATGTTCACTGATCGAGAACTTGCCCCGGTATTTCTCATACAACGCGGGCAGGACATTCTGTCTTACCCTTTCACAATCCAGACATCCGGGCTCAAAGAAGTAATCAATAATAACAGGTGAGACATTGGGCTGGACTGGAGGCTGGTGGACCTCTACTGGCTCTTCAATGGAAGATCCAGGGACGTCTTCAACTGGTGCAGGCTCTTCTTTGACAGATACAGCAACATTGGGTCCAGGAGCTACGGCTGTCTTTACCACCTCACCTTTGAATTCGAGCCTTAGAAATCGCTGGTCGGGATCATTGGATTGGACATAATAGGCTTTAAGAATCTTCCCTGTGTTGCCCATGAATGAGAGCGTGGCTTCAAGGATGGTATTTGAGCCTGGCGAAATAGTCGTGGAATGTAGCTTCGCCGCACCCCCGCAACACTTCCTTATCTTCTGAATTACGAGATCTTGATCGCCATGATTCTCCAGAAGAAATGAATGCTCAACTGCGGTCTGGTCTTCCAGCCTGCCGAAATCACAAACGGTGTCCTTGCACACCAGCTTGGGCCCGGCAACAGCTATGGGACTCAAGAACACCAGGCTGATAAGCACCAGGATGCAGAGCACGAGATTATGGCGTAAATAGAACAAACGACTCTCCTGTCTAGTCCGATGTTGTCTGAGATATAGTGTACTGATGGGAATAGATTAGACTAGAAGAAACCAGGGAAGGGCAGGGGAACGGCACAGAACGGCAACGTAAGTGAAACGCCGACCATCCCGTTTTCTGTGAAATGAACGGCGTCTGATTATGTAGACAAAGGGCTGAGCTGGAAATTTGGTAAACAATTTCGCCCGGCCTGTTGCTATGAAGTGATGCAACGGCTGTCTCATGGATGCCTGGATGAACGTGCCGCGAGACATTGTGCTCCGGGCATGAAACACCTCTGTTTCCACATCTTATTCAAGCGCAACAGATTGCAGCTCAGATGGCCGAGTGCCTCCGGACTTGGCACAGGACAAGCTTTACGGTTCTGCTCAAAGGAGGTGCTCACATGGCCCGAAAAGCAAAAGGGGCAAAGCACATATCAGCTGCGCAGGCAGCCGATTTGCTGGGGGTTGACCCGAAAACCATCAAGCTATGGGTAGAAAAGGGAAGGCTGCGCGGAGCTATCAAGCAGGTGGTGCGGGAGGTAGTGACGGTCGACAGATCGTCGCTTGGGCGTGCCTTTGACGTTCAATGTCTATGGTGCCACAAGGTATTCGAGTCAAAGCATCCTGAGCAGGCCAAATACTGCTGCAGGGAACACAAAGACAGCTATCGCTACTATAAGGAACATAAGAGAGGGCCCCGATAGTTCCACTTATTTCTGCTATGCGGCCCTAAATCCGTGTTGGTCTGAGATCCGCATGCTCTCTCCATGATCTGTTTCCTCTCCTCTGGAAATCGTGTTCAGAAGAAAAGTGCGATTTCTTCTTGATGACTCATCCATATCACACGTAATCTTTGTACTTCGCCATCTCACAATCCAAACGCCATGGAGTGCGAGTGATTATAGCCCCACAACTCGAACATCCGATTCTTTTTGTTCGCCCCGTACTATCCTCTTTTCGACGCTCCTCCTGTCCTGGTAATCGTTGTTTCCACGGATTCTCTACACACTTTCAAGGTCATGAACGTCTAATCATCTGAACGAATGAGGAGAACAAACAATAGGAGAGAGGAAATGAAGATTAAGACAAATATGAATCAAGGAGATCTGTACTCATGAAAGCAAAGCAACGTTCTTACTTAACGGCATTGGCCATCGG
>JAQBFJ010000102.1:0-7979 GCA_032123435.1 Verrucomicrobiota bacterium | reverse complement strand
TGTTTCGGCCCGTACCCAGGCACTGTTACCTTTTGCGATGCTCAAAAGATCATTCAATCCCTTTCCTCGCTTGTGAGTTTCATCCCACGAGGAAACATTGGACTTGAACGCGCTGATGAACGCCTCGAAATCGCTCAGGTCCTTGTAGCGTTTGTTGGATTTAAGCGTAACCGGAATCCCTGCGCCAGCATCGCCAATGGTCAAGGTCAGGCACTTGCATGGTCCTGCCGTGCTCGAAAGCACGAAGTAGCATGGCCCACCCGCATGGGTTGTAGCGTTGTCAGCCAGTTCGCCCAGAGTCCATCCCAGCGATGCGCACAAATCCTCGGAGAAGCCCTGATCCCGTAGCCGTGCAAATATGTCGTTAAGAATGCCCTTCTCGCCACCGCGGTAGCCAACTAGATGCAGAGGAGTGATGATTTCCGGTGTGGTCAAGCTAACATCACTCAAGAGCTCCGCATCATAATGGACATACTCAGAGCTAACCCGGGTGAGTTCGCCGAAGAAATTCATGCCTAGCAGGGCAAACGACGCCGAGTCCCGTCCGACCAGAATGTGAACGTGTGCTTTCTGGTCAATTCTGATTCGCAAACAGCACAACAGGCATACAGCACCGAATGGGTCCAATACGCCAATCCGCCTGATGTCGAAGACATTGGGCGCGACTTCAATATCCTCCACGGCGAAATCCGAGAGGACCGTGAAAGCTGCCTTCGGATGCTGCTTGATCTCTAAAGGAAGGTAGAGCTGACTGAGAATGTCCACTTTCCTGAACAGAACGCGGCCCTTGGCCTTGACTTCTCGAATGTCATGTTTCCGTCGGTATGAGTTCAGGGTGGGCCTGCTTATGTTGAGCAGTTTGCACACCTCATCGATTGTGAAATACTCTCCGTTCATGGCACATCTCCCATCCCGGCTTTCTGTCACTCCAAACCATCCTTCATGAATCTTTATGCCACACATAACAACACTTTACAAGCATTTACATCAGCGCTTATTATGATAATAGCGTAACAACTTGGAAAGTAGAGACTTATACAATATTATAATAGTAACGTACATCCTTTACAAGCCTTTACAACCTGATGGCTTTTCCTCTGGACTTGACATCTTATTCTCGCGTCGAGATATATGCGATGTGTCCGCCAATCCAGATTCCTAGCGTGCATTATTCATGAAGTTTCGTGACGAGAGTGTGTAGGTTGCGACAGATCAAGGGCTTGGAGAAGGAATCCGGATGAAGGCGTGTCGAGACACGTCGAAACCGGGTTCCGAGGCCAGTCATTGAGGTGGTGTAAGATACACGCTCGCAGTAGATCCTTCACGAATAATGTGCGCTAGACAGTCGTCATAGCCCTGACGCCATCACCTGTTACTTGGAGCAATGGAACACGCTGAGTGTACTGTCTGTCATTCTTCTCCAAGTAACATGTTGGTGCGTATGTTCATCCGCCTAAGGGCAAATCCATGGACTTTGGAACCCCGATCTGGTAATCTGCACAGGATATGGAATCTGCAGTCATATCAAACATTCTGCTGCTTTTCTTGGCGACGTTAGCCGTGGGCAACGAGCTTCACGTGCCGACTCACGGAGAATGGCAAGGTCATGCACCAGGGACGTGGGTGGTTACCAGGTTCACAACGCGATACTTCCAGACAAACAAGGCTGATCGGGTCTGTCTGTTCAAACGCATTCTCCTTGGAGAAGACAAAAATGGTGGCGTCCACGTGGTGAACGGCGAGTGTGACAAGGATCACGAGTATGTGCAGAAGCCGCACATGGGAATACATCAGAAGCAGCCTGCATGGTATGGCCCGGTTGTCAGAGTTGAAACGAACACTGTGCTCGTTGGGACTGCTGAACTCAAGCTGTTGGACAAGATAGCCGTAACCAATACCGTGCAAGACGGCAAGAGGACCTATACACGGCGCATGCTTGCCGATCGACCTGACTTCATGGTGGCATTCAGAAATGAGATGTCGGACCAGTTTCGTGGTGAGTTGTACCATATGGTCGAAGAAGAAACACCTCTGAGCGTCACGACAAAGAACCGATTCGAAAACAATGGCATCGGACGCTAATATCTGTGAAGGTCGGGTTAGGCGTATCATCTACAAATTATTCGCATGGTACTGAAAATGGCGAAAAGCAGAACAAAACAGGCAATATACCTCGTCTTCAGTGTCCTTGTGACTATAGGGGTCTTTGGGTACCTGTTCAGAAATGTATCCGTACGTGACGTGGTCAACGCGATTAAGAACATGGACCAACGCGGAATCTGGATGTTCTTCCTTTTGTCCATGACCATGACCATTTTTCGGACTTGGCGTTATGATCTGCTCCTCAATACTTCAGGTTATTCTGTAAGCCGAGCAGCGTTGTTCCTAGTGGTGCTTGTGCGGAATTTCTTTTCAGACCTGCTCCCTGCGAGGCTTGGCACGGTAGTCTACGTGTACTTGGTCAATACGCGCCTTGGTATTCCCTTTGGACCAGCGGCCTCGAGTTTTGCGCTCGCATTCGTTTTTGATATTATTGCCTTGGTACCGATGGTGGCACTGGCAGTGCTGTTTGTCGGTGCATCGGTGGGGTTATCTGTGCCCATACTCCTCAGCGTGGCGGCGGCACTGCTGGCGGGCTCAGTAGTTGCGTTGTGGCTCTTACCACAGGTGGCGAACCTGGCAGCCGTTATCGTAAGATGTTTTCCTTTCCTTCCGAAAAAGGCGCGCCTGAAGTCCAGCGAGTCGCTAGCCAATGTTGGCGGCCAGGTGGTGGCAGCGAGGCGCGCGGGAATATACGGTCGGCTCCTGGTTCTTTCCATGTTCGTGAGACTTGCAAAGTATGGCGCGCTCTATGTTTTGGTGTTTGCGCTTCTCAATCCGCTTGGGTATGGCTGGGGTGAGCTCAAAGTGCCGAGAGTGTTTCTCGCAATCTGCTCCTCGGAACTGGCGGCAAGCCTGCCGATTTCTGGAATTGCCGGGTTCGGCGCCTACGAAGGAGTGTGGGCAGCGGTCTTCGGAATGCTGGGATTTCCCGCTCGGATAGCGGACCTCACAAGCATCTCTCACCATCTTATAACCCAGCTCTATGGCTATTCGCTCGGCGTTGGCGCTGTACTCGCATTGCTGATACCGTACTTTCAGCGAAAGGCAGTAGAAAAGAGGGGAGAGCGCAAGGCGTCGAAACCGTATATGTTCTACGGCAGGATTGCAGCTCTCGTCCTGGTAACGGTGGCTTGCGCGCTTGGCGGCTATTACGCGCTTACATGCAAAACAGTATTCGAAGAAGTTGTCGGACCGAATGCGGCGGAAAAAAGGATCCTGATGGATCTTGAATTGGATAGAAGGATACTCTTTGACTCGAACAGGTCAGGTACGTTCGGGATATTTTCGATGGCATCTGACGGCAGTGATATCCAGTCTATCTATGACAGCGAACAGAGCGACATATACCCGGACCCATCCCCGGACGGCAAGTGGATCGTGTTCGCGCGGGCGATGTCACCGTCCAGGAACTCGCCCAGTGACATCTGGATATGCCGGCGTGATGGTAGCGATGCACGTAAGGTGGCGCAAGACGGAACGTTCCCCACATTCAGTGGCGACGGCGTGACCGTGTACTTTGAACGGAACAGGTGTCTCGTGATGGCTGTCGATGCCGACGGCTCTAATGAGCGCGAAGTGTTTCCCTGTAGCAGGAAAGGGTTTGAGAAATACAAGATTGTCAAGCCGCGTGTTTCCCCGGATGGGCGCTGGGTGGCCTTTATATCGAACAAAGGCGAAGGATGGAACTCATGGGCAGTCGAATTGGAGAACGGCAAGGCCGTGCATGTCGGTGACGGCTGTGAGCCCAGCTGGTTTCCGGACAGCGCTCATATTATCTGGATCCGCGAACGCGAAACCAAAGAGCGAACGGGCATATTCCGATATGATATGTCAAATGATTCCAAGGAGGTATTCCATGACAGTGCTGCTCCGTGGGGACATGAATACTTTTCCGGTATTTCCCCGGATGGGCGCTTCCTTCTGTGGAGTGCCTGCCCGCCGAAACAGCATGACCACGAGACTTCGAACTATCAGATATTTGCCAAGAACCTGGGTAATGGAAAGGTGGCTCGCGTGACATTTGATGGCTACAATAACCGGTGGCCCAAAGTGTTACCTTAGCTTGGATATTGCACCAGTTCGAACATGGCTGATGCACGGCGTCGCAAGGTGAAGCTGTATAACATACTGCAAACCTTTCGCAACAAAGCAGATGCCATGTTATCAGCTGGCCTTCAGGTGAAAACCAGCAAGTTTTTTCTCCCGAAAACCATAACGGCAAATTGCACATTCATGTTTAGGTGCATTTACAGTCGTAATGTCCTGTAGCTATATTACTTGCCCAACATTCTTGCTGGGTTTCATGCAATATTCGGGTTAGGCAAACTGTCCATTGATGTCCAGTGCGATAATGGTTGAATAACAGAAACGTTAGAAAGAAAACGTAAATTATCTACGCATTTTATGATTCCGCTGCTCTAACCAACTGAGCTGCACCGCCATGTGATAATTGCACAGATTAAAGGAAAGGATTTGATTCTGTCAACATGGATAGGACAACTTATTTATCCGCCCTCAACTGTCGTTCAAAATCCTTATCGCGTTTACAGCCTAGAGCAACAGCGCTTTTGTAATATTGACGGGCGGCATTGATGTCACGAGGCGTTGTAAGCAGCATTACCTGGGCGAGATCGTAATGGGCAGCTGCGAGCCTGGGATTGATGGCCAGGGCCCGTTTTATTTCCTGTTCTGCGTCAGCAAATCTGCCGAGCCCGAAGTATGCCGTGCCAAGAGCGAGATGTGCGTTGGCACTGGACGGATCTTCATCCAGAATCTGTTTAAGGATGAACACAGCATCGGCGAAATTGCCGGCGTCACACTGTGCAATACTGATCAACAGACGTATGGTGCTGTCGTCAGGATCGATTTTCAAGGCTGTCATCAGAAGCGTGCGCGCTTCCGTCGACTTTCCTTTCAACAGAAGGGTTTTAGCCCGATCCCTTAAATCAACCAGTGTCTGTTCGTTTTTTTCACGAGCACTTTTCATTTCAATAATGGCGGCCATAGGATTATCTTCTCTGGCGGAACCACTGGTTTGTCCGGTTAGTGAATTTTTATCGGACAAGTCTATTTTTTTCAGCGCTGAATCAAGCTGATTGTTACAGTAAATAGTGCGAAACTTGACGACACCCGGTTGCCAGTCGGGATATGCTTCGGACAGATGCTTGTAAAGCATGGTCGCCTGTTTATATAATCTTACCGCTTCCAGCAAATTGCTGCTGTCACGGGCATTATCTGCGTCAACCAGCACCTGGTATGCGTTACGGAATTGGACAATGGCAGGTTCTTCCTTCTGGGCGGGCGCTGATATGGAGCATAAAATGCATGTCATTGCGGCGAGAAAGAAGGTTATCAGGGCTTTTTTCATTGCGGCTATAGTCTAACTGTTATGTTCTATCAGTCAAGCCTGCCTCTATTAACTTTAACCTTTTAATTTTATGTGCTCTGGGATAAAAATAGACGCGTGGTGAAAGCATTATAATGCCGCTATCGTGATAAAAATGCGTTCCCAGTAAGGAAATAAGGTATAATCAGATGTCCGTCTCCAGAAAAATAAGGATGGTTTTTCTTGTATTGGGGCAATGCGGGTTAATTATAGGAATAGCGCTCTGTTTATCGGTTATGTTTCTTGGGAACAGGAAACTGTCGGTGTTTGGCGCTGTATATATATTTTTCTCGTTGTTAATGCTTCTTATACATCGGATTATGCTGTATTTCTATGACAGGAAAAAGAAAAGATAATCACACAAAATGAATGAGTCAGCGGAATTGCAGTGGACAAAGCTTTGCTACGGAACAGCCTTCCTGGAGGATCGGCTTGTGGTGGTCAGAGCTGAACGATCTTACGGCAAGGTTAACTGCGTTGAAGTGGATTACGACAGCAGTCCGTTCGCCGAAGACATAAAAAAAGGCATACCTGTTGTTGCCTCATTGTCACCACGTGAGAGTTTTACGAAATGGCTTGAGACGCCGTTTTCTGCCTTTAGAAAGGCTCGAAAAGTCTTGCCGACTCTTCTTGATATTCAGATGCCGTTTCCACTTGAGGGTTGTGTCTATATGTTCATGGCCGGTAAACGTACTGACGGCGGTTGCGCCGGACTGGCTGTTGGCGCGCGGCTCGAGGATGTTAGGAAAAAACTTGAGGGTCTGGAAAACGCCGGGCTGGATCCAATGGTTCTCGATCAGGACGGCCTGGCGCTGTGGACGCAGAGCTTGAAGGAATTGCCTTGCGTTGAAGAGGAACTTGATTTGCCGCGCGTTATATTGCATCTGAATCAGGCTGGGTCAACGCTTGTTCTGGGGCGCGGGACGGAATTCATGAGCGCGTACGGTATCCGAAGCAATGATGATGTTCAGATTAATCGCTTGCTCAAAGCACAGCTTGGCGCAGAAGGCGCGGTTCATTGGGTATGGGCCGGGCCTGGCGCCGATGATGCGGAATATGTCGCAAATCTGCATGCCCGCCTTGCTTCCAATTGGCCGGGAAAATCCGATATTCATGAAAATCCACGTACTTTTCTTGTTAGAGCAATAGCTGTTCGTGCCCTATTGCCAGGCCCTTTTCGCTGTAATTTACGGACAGGTTCCGCAATTCATCCTGTCATTGCGCGGAAAAATAACGGGCGGTTTATGAGGTCTGCCCTTCTTTTTTTATTGGCAGGCCTTCTGCTCTGCGGCTCAAATATCGGCATTCAAATGCTGGTAAAAAACAAACAGAACAATGTGAACGCTGTGTTAAGTGAACTTGCCGATAATCTTGCCGGCTATCATCTTGAAGAGAAAGGCAGTGACGCGCTGGCTGTTGTCAACAGGATATTGGAAGAACGATGCAAACTTCTTCAGCCGTTTCTTGATGCCGTTGAAGGACCGTCAACCGTTGATATCATTACAGACATGATAGAGGCAGGAGAAGGAAAAGAACTGTTCTATGAGACCCTCTCGGTAAGCCGGAACGAAATAATTGCGGGCGGGACGGTCGCGAAACGGGATGCTTGCGAGGACACAATAGCCTGTTTACGAAACGCCGGATTCACGGTTGACGTTAAATGTGGACTGGTTCTGGCAGATGAGAGAAATGAATTTACGTTAACGTGCAGGAAACAGTAATGAACGATCAGCGGAAAATAATGTTCTTATGGGCAATAGCTCTTCTGGTGTTCTTTGTCGGGATCAGTATGACATTCGAAACGAAACGTCAACTCAAGGAAACGTCTCTTCTTTTAACACGCAAATTTAAGGAAGATCTTGCCGGACTTGAGGCCTACAGTCATAAACTGGCATGTTATAACGCGGCTTTGAATATTTTTGAACAACTGCCCCAAAAAAGACCTGTCGAGTTGACCGATGTTTTAAAGAAAACATTGCCTGAATATGATGTTAATGATTCTAGAAAGAGTATTATTGATTCCGTCCCAGGCTGGAACGTCTGGCGGCAGGAGATAGTCCTGCGCGATGTACCGATCCAGAAGATAATGGAATTCATGCATGAAGCAGAATGTTCCGGCAGACGTGGTGCGGAAAACATAAGACCGCCATGGCGCACGGACAGATGTATTATCAGGTCATCTTCGAGTGTGCCGGGCTCCGGTCATGTCATATTGCAGATGGAAGCATTAGAACATGTGGTTAATTGATATGTCGCATAATGCTTAAATCCAAAAGCAAGGAAGTTGTATGAAAGTTGCATCAGTCCTTACTGCTGTCCAGTCCTTTGTCCTGATCCTCGGCATATCGGCTTATGCCGGCAGTGACTTTGACGGTGATGGTACCGATGACTACGGGTGTTATGATGCCGCGGGTAACTACGGTCAGCCGCCGGGCTCGTGGTATTTCATGACGAGCAGTAACGGGTTCTTCGAAAGAACTTTTGGCTATTC
>JAQBFJ010000101.1:0-3317 GCA_032123435.1 Verrucomicrobiota bacterium | reverse complement strand
TGACATAGACAGATATTATGGTATTTATCGGTTAGTTTAAGCAATGTTGGCTATATCTGAAAAACCGGAACATTCAGAGGATACAGTGGTAAAACAGTAAAAAACCGCAAGGACGAGGAAATAATGTCTCGACACCCGAGTCTCAGATCTGTAAGCAAAATAAAGGCAAAACGCAATGTATTGAAGCGTTTTGAACGTATAGACATATTACGCACCAAGGATAAATGGAAAGACGGCGACAGGGCTTTTGGTCTTCCGAAGACAAAAGTGGAATAGGATCGTAAAGTCTGAAAGCGTTGTGGATTCTTGCGTACATGAGTTGTGTATGAGCCGGCGAGAAAAGAATTAGGCTGGCACAAGGATGGCCTTCATGATGAGAAGATGTTTTTTGTCGATCATATTAATGTTATTGATGTCTATGCGCGCCGCCGGCGCAGGAAATGTTCGTCTTCTCGTTACAGTTGATAGCGCCAATCTTATGGCTCGGCCAAGTAATTCCGCTGAATCCGTTTGCAGGGCTTCCAAGGGAGATATTTTGATTTTCGGCGACAAGGAGGAGCAGGGCTGGCTTTCTGTTCTTCCGCCTAAGGAGGCAGGGCTGTGGGTTTACGGCGAGTTGGTTAAGAACAATACAATTGCGGTATCGATGCTGTATGTGAGATGCGGGCCGGGCATTAATTACAGTGAGGTGGGCGGTTTGAAAAAAGGTGATAAGGTCGAGATTATCGAGAAGCGTGATGAATGGTTCAGAATCAGCCCGCCGTCAGAATGCCGGCTATGGGTACGTCGCAATCATGTTGATTATTTTAATGGTGACAAAAAGCAGGAAGAAAAAAAGGTTGAGATGCCGGCACCCGTTGCTACGATAGACATTGTCAGGAAGCCCGTTCCCTCGCCATTGAATCGTACTCCTGTAAAAAAACTTTATAAGCCTGACATACCGACTGTTCGCACAATAGAAATCAGTGATGATAATGTCCGGAATGATTCTGCTGGTATTAAATTGCCTCCAGACTGCGTGCTTATTTCATCAAAGGCGCAGGGCAGGGATGTTGAATATACGGGTGTGTTGAGTTTGGCGCCTCCCGTATGGCGCAGACCTGGCAGGTATCGGTTAGTGAAATATGGTGATAATGGCCTTGTTACAGGCGCTTGTTATGTGTTGGGAGAAACAGAGATGTTGGGCCCTGTCGCAGGTTGTGTTTTGAGAGTCAGTGGCCAGGAATACTGGGTGCAAGGTGTACGCGATGCGGTTTTGAGGCCGTATCGCATTGTGCGTAAGAAATAAACGCTTTTACCTTAGGGCTCTGGTTGAGCCTATATTGTTTCGAGTATCTTTCTTACGTTTTCTATTATAAATTCCGGCGTGGATGCGCCTGCCGTTAAACCTATTACTTTGAACCCTTTTAATAGATCTTTTTCGAGTTCTCTGCCGGTTTGAATGTGAAATGTTGGTTTCAATGTGTTGGCAAGTTTGACCAGACGTATGGTGTTAGCGCTGTGTAGATCGCCTACTACTACGATTGCGTCCGCAATTCGAGCAAGTTCTACTATTTCTTTCTGTCGATTTTCTGTTGCCTTGCAAATGGTGTGTAATACCTCGACGCGCGGGAAACGTTCTTTTACCGCTTTAATGATTTCTGCGTAAGAAGACGGGAATTGTGTGGATTGTGATACCATACAGACCGGATCCATGTCCGGCAGGTCTTTCACGTCTTCTTTTTGCGTAATTACAAAACCTTTTTTCCGTGCGTATCCGAGGAGGCCGACAACTTCAGCGTGTCCTTTGTCGCCGAAAATTATTATATGGTAATTTTTCCGTGCGTATTTTCGTATTGCACCCTGTATTCTTGCCACATCGGGGCATGTAGCATCAATTAGAGTAACGGGCAGTTTTTCCAGCATCGCTCTGCGATCGGGCGATATTCCGTGCGCGCGTATCAACAGGGCGCATTCTGACAGTGATTGGGGTGTGTCTGTTGGATGTATTCCTTCATTCAGCAATTGTTGGATCATTTCTTCATTGTGTATCAAGGGCCCGTCTGTATATATGGTAGCGACAGGATCAGATTGCCTTATTTCCCGGATTACGGATCGAGCTTTTTCCACGGCTCGTTTTACACCCCAGCAGAATCCTGCCGATTCAGCGATAATTACTTTCATGGGCTAACGTTAAACATAAAACATGTAATGTTAAAGATGAAAATGTTTATGCCGTCAAAAGCCCTCTTGGCTTGACCTATGGTTGCAGGAAGGTAATATGCACAGGATGATATAACATAGTAGAGGAGTGAAATAATGCATGAGATCCTAGCAGAAAAATGGCTGATTTCGGGGCAATGGTGGCGAGTAGCGGTGTTCTTTGCATCTGTATTAGTTTCTTTAATAGCGGGTAAGCTGGCCCGTTTCATTATGGAAAAATCGGCGAAACGGTCTGGCGAAAGCGGGCGTAAATGGGTGGGCGTGATTCTGAAATGTCTTTCAAAGCCGGCTATATTTGTGTCTTTTACTGCTGGGTGGTGGCTGGGCGCATCAATTCTGTCGGAATTGAACCGGGAATTAGCAGGGATCCTGGATACTGTCTTGAAGGTTCTGACAGCTTCCGCTTTTGGGTATGCTTTTTACAGCCTTGTTGATGTTATAGATTATTATCTTTCTGGTCTGGCCAAAAGAACGAACAGCAAGGTGGATGATGTTCTGGCACCTCTAGTTGGTAAAAGCATTAGAATTACTATTTTTGTAATTGTCACGCTCAATGTTGTTCAAGTTATCAGCGGAAAAAATATTACCACAATCCTGGCAAGTCTTGGTGTAGGTGGACTGGCGATAGCTTTAGCAGGGCAGGATACGATAAAGAATTTTTTCGGTTCGCTTGTAATATTGGCGGATAAACCTTTTGAAATAGGGGACAGGATTATCGTTGACAGTCATGATGGGCCGGTAGAAAATGTTGGGTTCCGATCCACAAAAATCAGAACTCTTGAAGGACACCTCGTTACAGTGCCTAACTCAGAAATGGTCAACAGAACTGTTCAGAATATTGGCAAGCGTCCGTATATTCGCCGGCTCGCGCAAATTACGATTACCTATGATACGCCGATAGAAAAGGTTGATCGCGCGGTCGAGATTCTCAAGGAAATATTGGAAGGTCATGAGGGCATGGACCCGGATCTGCCGCCTCGCGTATATTTTAATGAATTTAATGACTGTTCGCTTAATATTATTATGATCTATTGGTATCATCCGCCGGATTACTGGAAGTACATGGAATTTTCAGAACGTGTCAATATGCAGATATTGAAGCGTTTTAACGCAGA
>JAQBFJ010000100.1:0-4482 GCA_032123435.1 Verrucomicrobiota bacterium | reverse complement strand
CAGTTGCCTGGCTTTTTCTGGTGTCATCTATTCTGTGTCTGACCATTCCGGCAATTAATTACGGAGCCAGCCGTTGGCTTTTTCTTCTTGAACGGGATTGGCCGGTAAGAATTATTCTGCATGTTATGATGACTTTTATTCTGCCTTCCTGCGCTCTGGGCATGATCAGTCCTGTCGTGGCAAAAATGGCTTTGGATTGCGGCGCGAAAGTTGGACGTACAATAGGCAATATTTATGCGTGGGGCGCTTGCGGCAGTATTGTCGGAACATTTCTGGCTGGATTTTATCTTATCGCTGTTATGGGAATACTGAAACTGCTTGTCGTGATAGCAGTGGTGCTGGCTTTAATGGCCGCGGCGTATTCGCGCGGTTCGCGTTCATTCTGTTTGTACGTATTGTTTACTGGTGTGATGCTGTTCGGTGCTGTAAGCGATGCTGGAGATGGCAAGAGAATAGGGCGGTACATGTATCTTCGTGATCCGCTGGAAGACGATAAAACCTGTGTTTACAGGGACGAGAGTCAATATTCGCATATCGCGGTAATGTGCGCCGAGGAAGAACCAAGCTACCGGGCCATGGTTTTGGATAAGCTCATGCACACTAAGATGGATGTGGATAATCCGTTGCAGTTGAAGTATGAGTACTGGTGGGTTTACGAGGCGATCATAAACAATTGTTCGAAAAAAGGGGAGCCGCTGTCGGTTTTTGCTATTGGCGGGGGTGGATACGCGTTTCCGCGGTATGTTGAAGAGACACGGCCGGGTAGTAATATTCATGTTGCCGAAATTGATCCTGCGGTTACGGAAGCGGCTTTCACCGCTTTCGGATTAAATGCCGATACGACGATAAAAATCCATGATATGGATGCCCGCAATTATGTTGATGATCTTGTTAACGCGATGGATTCAGGGTGTGGGGAACAAATAAAGTTCGACTGTATTATCGGCGATTCTTTCAATCATTACAATGTTCCGTATCACCTGACGACTTTGGAGTTTGCCGGTAATCTTGCGCGGCTTTTGAAGCCGGAAGGGGTGTACATACTGAACCTGGTTGACATGTATGAGCCGGGCCTTTTTCTTGGAGCGATAGTGCGTACGCTGGAACAGGCCTTTTCTTCTGTCTGTGTTTTCAGCAGTACCGGCAGGTTCGATGCACGCGATACGTTTGTGGTTGTCGCGTCCATGACTGAATATGACATGTCGGGTGTGGATGAACTGATAAGGTTTAAACACGCGAGGTATCGGGGGAGGCAATTGTCGGAGGATGAAATCGCAGCGCTCAGGAATCAGAAGAACAACATGATATTGACCGATGATTTCGCGCCGGTGGAGCAGTTGCTGGCGTGTGTTTTCAGAAGTGATTACACTGATCTGTTTGCGCGTTATGTAGTACTGGGCTCACAAGAGCTGGATGCCGGCCGGTACGAAAGGGCTGAGGAAATATTTACCAGGATGATGAAAAGGGCGCCTGTCAATATGTCTGATCCGTATTTTAACCTGGGCGAAGTGTTTGAAAGGAAGGCTGATTATAATAAGGCTATGGATTATTTTCAATATGCACTTACAAAGGATCCTGGTTCCAGCAGTATTCGTAATAGAATAGCTGAACTTATCACCAGGCAGGGCGATATTGATGGAGGGAAGTCGCTCTGGCTGGAAGTTCTTGAAGATGCACCATATAACGTGGACGCGAACAATAATATGGGTTTGGTTCTTGCCTATAACGGCATGCTGGATGAGGCGATGACGCATTGGCGTAAGGTGTTACAGGTCAGGCCGTCTGATCCGTTGGCTCATTATCAGCTTGGAATGGCGCTTCTCAAAAAAGGCTTTGGAACGGACGCTTCATATCATATAAAGAAAGCCAGGGAGTCGGATCCGGAATTAACGAGTGTAGTTAAGGACTTTCTTCCCGCGCATGATGATGCCGGTTCCGCGGACATTGTTGAGCGATTGCTGTTCTAGGGAATATTTACCACGGAGTGCACAGAGGCACGGAGGAAAGAAGGAGAAGAAAGAGTTTTTGACAGGATAACCCGCCGTCGTCAATAGACTATGGCGAGGCGCGGCAGGATGGGGAAGGATTGAAGATGAAGAATGGATGGTCCAAGAAATCTGGATAAAATAGTAATTTTCTATTCAGATTTCTTGAACAGTATTCCTGATGGGGAGTATGTAAGAAGAGAGTTTTTGACCCAGCCTGCAGCGCTTGAAGCCGCAGGCAATGCGGGCAGGCGGAGGAAAAAGAAGAGATATTTACCACGGAGTTCACGGAGATTCGGAGCCGCCTTCGGCTTCCGAACTACGGCGGGCTAAAGGAGAAAGAAGAAGAGAGTTGATTTAATTCGGGACTGACGTCTCAAATTAAATCAACAACCTGCAAGGGAAGGTCTCGGAGGTTTACTCCCTGACAACAACGTTGCATCAAATCAGGTATTGCGAAGCAATACAGGATTTGATGTAACCTCGGTCTCTTGTATTCTCCGCGTCCTCGGGCACTCCAGCGCGGGGGCGCGGGTGGAGAAAAGAAAAGAGATTCAAAATCCAACAAAAAATATACCCTGATGCAGTTGCCAGGCTATGCCTTGTTATGGCGATACAGGGACTTATCTATGACGCTGATCATCTTGTCGGGATCTAGATTAGCGGGTGACAGAAAACCGGTAATGCGGCTCGCGGTCTCGGCTGGTTTCTTTATGATTTCGTTATAATTGCAGTAGAATATGTCCATGTTCTTCCGGGTTTTAAGCCATTCACGCAGTTTGATCAGATGCGACTCGAAGAAAGAATGCATATCAACGTCTGGCGGCCCGGTTTCTTCATCACGGTGCTTGAGCATTTCTTTTTGTGATGCGAGTATTTCGTCCATGTCACGTTCCATGAAAATTATTTTGTACTGATGGTCCGCCGGCAGGTTGTATAACAGAAGGGAAACTACTTTTATCGCCTTGTTTTCAGCTTGAGTCAGCCATTCTGTGTCCGTGCTTAGTATTTTAACTTTTTCGAATTCGTAATAGCCTTTGGGATTGCTTTCATCAGGTTCGCGGATGCTATCCGTTAGAGTTGGTAGTCCGCCGGCTTCCAGCATCTGCATCATAAGTGACGTACCGGAACGCGGCAGGCCTGATACAATGAAAATCATGAGTAATCCTCCTGTATGTTATTACTTCAATTTCCAAGTTAACAAACAATCGCCCCTTTCTCCCTTCGCGAGCTGCGAAGGAAAGGCAAAGTTATCACCACGGAGATCACGGAGACACTGAGAATACAGGAAATCAGAGATTGCATCAAATCCGCTATTACCAGATGGCAATCCCGGATTTGATGCAACATTGTTGTCAGGGAGGAAACCTCCGAGACAACCTCGTGTCCTCCAAATACAGGTTGTTGATTTAATTGTGAAACACCCGTTTCCAAATTAAATCAACGCTCTTCTCTGTATCTCCGTGTCCTTCGTGGTAAAACATTCCTTCTTTTCTTCCACTTTCCTATATTTCCACATTCATTGGTTTCTTCAATATAAACCCGCACACGAGGGTAAGCACAAAGAACACGGCCAGCCAGTTAAAATTGATGCCTGCAATAATGAAATTTGGTTGAGGATAAACGGCCACAATGGATGTTACGGGACTGTCGGCCGGCAGGGGTGGTTCAGATGGATTGGCGAATAGGGCCAATGTTCCCGGCTGGACGCGGCGTGCTGAAATGCGCGCGATTCTCGTGTCAACAGTTACAGTTTTGCGAAGGGCTGTTCCATTAATGTTAAAATCTATCCATTGTGGGCCGGGCGTGCCGGCCTTGAATCGCCATGATACGTGATTTTCCGATGGTGTCCGTACGGAGTCGGTTTCGACAGTGATCCCGTCTGAGGTCTTTACTGATATTGATTGTTCTGTGACAGGGTAATTACTGCTGAAATACGCGGTGGCGATGAATGTTTCCCCGGGTCGTATTGGTCTGGCACCGAACCAGCAGGAAAGCTGTATAATGATGAGGGTTACGGGTACAAAACTTGCCAGAAGCGGGACCATAAGTTCGAGCAGGTACATTATGTTTGCCATGAACGCCCGGCCAAATGCCCTGAGATTCATGATGATATCGTCTTTAAACAAAGCGAGTTCGAGCGTATTTGCCAGCAGTTTGTTTTTCTTTTGTTTCAACGTGGTCTGGCGTGAAGTATATTTAAAAATGATCAGTACGATCACGCTTGTAACCAGTGAGACGGCAAGCATGCCGGGCCACGGGCTGACTGTACGGAATGGAGTCAGGATGAAATCAAACGCTGTATTCATCACTGAGTTTATGCCCGTAATTATTCTGGCAAGCAGGTCGCTATTCATGTTGTTTCCATTTGATGTTCGTGTTCATCCCAGATAGCCGAGGCCCTGCAGGCGTTTCTTTACTTCTTCTTCGGAGATGTTTTCCTTTACGCCAGACACGGCCTTTTCAAGCGCGTGAATGGCGAATTCCTGCACGGAAG
>JAQBFJ010000099.1:0-6762 GCA_032123435.1 Verrucomicrobiota bacterium | reverse complement strand
CGCATTTCACGTGGATGGACACAAATTATCCAGCAGGTACGCCGCGTGAGGGGTATCCGGTGGAAATACAGGCACTTTGGCACGCGGCTCTCATGCTTCTCGCCCGGATTGAGCCAAACGGGTCGTGGCGCGAACTGGCGGATCAGGTCCGTGAATCGATATTAAAATACTTCTTTGATGATCGACGTGGATATCTTTCCGATTGTCTGCATGTGAGATCAGGCCAGCCTGCTAACGCGGCGGAACCTGATGATGCGTTGAGACCGAATCAACTTCTAGCGATTACGCTGGGAGCGGTTAAGGACATGGATATCAGCAAACGCATAGTTGCTTCATGTGAAAAACTTCTGGTACCGGGTGCTATTCGCAGTCTTGCCGACAAACCGGTTTCCTGTGCTTTGCCGGTTTACCATAAGGGTAAAACATTGAATGATCCGGCGCATCCTTACTGGGGGCAATATTGTGGTGACGAAGATACACGAAGAAAACCGGCTTATCACAATGGGACTGCGTGGACATGGTTGTTTCCGTCGTATAGCGAGGCGCTTGTTGCGGTGTACGGTGAGAAAGCCGGTGCGCGCGCCCGAGCAGTGTTATTCAGCAGTTCTGAGATTATTAACAAGGGCTGTATAGGCCATATTCCTGAGATTTTAGATGGAGACAGTCCTCATCAGCTTCGGGGTTGCGGGGCACAGGCGTGGGGCGCCACGGAGCTATATCGTGTGCTTGCTATTCTTTCAAGAAATGGTTAGCATACCCGGCTAGCAAATCGTTCTACTGCAATTCATCCATATTAATGGGAATTGAACGTAAAAATCTCAGGAGGTATTTAAATGGCTCAATCATCATTAGCGGGTAAAAAAAGAGTAAAGTTTCAAATCAAGGCGGACAAGGGCGCCGAAGTGTATGTTGCCGGAACATTTAACGGATGGAATCCGAAAAGAAACAAACTGAAATATCAGGATGGTTCTTACAGCACATCCATTTTATTGTCTAAGGGAAGACACGAATATAAATTCGTTATAGACAATGTCTGGTGCGTTGATCCGGAATGTCCCGAGTGGACGTCAAATGGACTTGGGGTTCTCAACAGTGTTGTCAATGTCAGTTAGAATGTTTTCCGGAATTTTTAACACCGTGCTCAGGCAGTAATAATGAATGGCATACATCTCTATAATGTAGCTCCGGCGATTCCGCCTGAAATAGATTTTCTGGAAACGCTATCGATGAATTTATGGTGGTCCTGGAATCATGACGCCATAGAACTGTTTCGTCGCATAGATCCCAAGGCGTGGAAACAATCCGGGCATAATCCTGTCGCCTTTCTCACGCTCATACCCCAGCAGAGATTCGAGGAACTGACGGATGATGACGGGTTTCTTACACATCTGGATCAAGTGCGTGATCGCTTTGAAACAGAAGTGATAAAAAAAGAAAAGTCGCATGCAGCTTCTTCGCCGAACAGTGTTGCCTATTTTTCTCTTGAATACGGCATACATGAGAGTCTCAGGCTTTACGCCGGCGGCCTGGGTTGTCTTGCGGGTGATCATCTCAAGGCGGCATCGGACATAGGGCTGGATCTTGTCGCGGTGGGCCTTTTGTACAGGAATGGATATTTTCAGCAATATCTGCGTGATGATGGCTGGCAGCAGGAATCTTATCAGGAGAATGAGATCCAGCTTTTACCGCTCAAAAGGGCTTATAATGATCAAAATCAGCCGGTACGAGTGAGTTTACCCATGCCGGACGGCAGGCTTTATGCCGACGTCTGGCGCCTTGATGTAGGGCGTGTAAAACTTTATCTTCTCGACTCTAATATAGTCGAAAATAAAACAGATTTAAGAAAAATTACGGGTCGGCTTTATGAAGGTGACAGGCAAATGCGTCTGCGCCAGGAACTGCTTTTGGGTATAGGCGGGTTCAGGGCCCTTATCGAGTTGGGATATAGTCCGTCGGCATGCCACATGAACGAAGGACATGCCGCGTTTCTTTGTTTGGCGCATATTGAACATTTCATGAAAAGTCGAGGGCTGGATCTTGAGTCTGCTTTGCAGGTATTACAGCGCACAAATATATTTACCACTCATACTCCTGTTCCTGCAGGAAATGAATATTTTACAGTTGATCTGGTAAAGCCGCATCTTGAGGCGCTTAAGGAAGAAATGGGAATTGATTCTGATGAAGTAATTTCATGGGGTCAACCGGAAAATGATAAGCATAGTAATTTATGCATGACAATACTTGGATTAAGGATGTCGCAGTTCAGTAACGGGGTCAGCCGCCTGCACGGTGAAGTGGAACGCAAGATGTGGCGCAATTTATGGACTCAGTGTCCTGAAGACGAGGTACCCATTACTCACGTTACCAACGGAGTTCATGTTATGTCGTGGCTTTCCGGCGATAATGCCCAGCTTTTTGACAAGTATCTTGGTCCGGAATGGCGCGATAATCCGGCGGATGCGGATGTTCTGAAACGGATATCACAGATTCCGGATGATGAACTTTGGAAAGCGCATGAACTTGGCCGCGCGCGCCTGATAAGAGAAGCGCGTGATATTGCGGAAAAACAATACGCAGTCAGAAATGCGGCTAAATCGGAAATAAGCCGTATTAAATCGGTGCTTAATTATGATGCTTTGACAATAGGATTCGCAAGACGTTTTGCGTCTTATAAGAGGGCAACGTTGTTGCTCAGTGATCCGGCGCGGCTGGAGGCCTTGCTGACTAACAAGGAATATCCGGTGCAGATAATATTCTCAGGAAAAGCCCATCCGGCGGATGATGTTGGGAAGAACTTGATCAAGCAGATTATTGAATTTGCCAAAAACCCCAGTGTTCGTCAAAAAATAATATTCCTTGAGAATTACGACATAAGAATTTCCCGCTACATGGCGCAGGGCGTTGATGTATGGTTGAATACGCCCAGGCGTCCGCAGGAAGCAAGCGGCACATCCGGCATGAAAGCAGCGGTGAACGGCGTTGTGAACGTTAGCATTCTTGACGGATGGTGGGATGAGGGATATTCGCCGGAATGCGGGTGGGCCATAGGCAAGGGTGAAGTATATGAAGACATGGAATATCAGGACAGTATTGAATCACAGGCGATCTACAACCTGCTGGAGAACGAAGTAATACCTCGTTTTTACGACAGGCAGGAGAGCGGCATACCCATTGCCTGGACAAAGATGATGAAAGCATCCATGAAAATGGCTATGGAATATTTCACAAGCCATCGAATGATTATGGAATACAAGAAAAATTTTTATGAACCCGTGAAAAAGGCTTTTTTTGCTCTTACTGCTGATAGTTCAACGCTTGTTCATGATCTGGTCAACCAGCGCAGGAGATTTATGGATTTCTGGAAAGATATAGTTGTGCACAAACCAGTACTGGACAAGGATATATCAGCACTGCATGTTGGTGACAAATTTGTCGTTATTACGGTTGTTGAACTTGGTGAAATAAAGCCGGAAGAAGTTGATGTTGAAGTGTATTTTGGGCCCGTTGATCCCGACAACTGCATTTGTAAAAGTAAAACCGCTCGCATGCAGGTAATTGAGGATAAGGGAGACGGAAAATATATTTATCGCCAGGAGGTGGTTTGTGATTCGACTGGACGGTATGGATTTACCACGCGTGTTATTCCGAGCGGCCCCGACTGGAAAACTGATATCCCGGGCTTTATAACATGGGCGGATGGTTCGTAGCTTATGGCAAGTACAAAAAATCCTCGCATCCTTATTGTTACACCTGAAATCACTTATCTTCCCAAAGGGATGGGAAACATGGCTAATTGCCTTAAGGTGAAAGCCGGAGGTTTGGCCGATGTATCCGCATCTCTGGTCTCGGCATTGTTTGAACTTGGCGCTGATGTGCATGTGGCCCTTCCACACTATCGGCAGATGTTTAATATTGATATAGGGAATTTCATTAACAATGAACTGCGCCTTTATAAAAGCGTGCTGCCTGATTCACGAATACATCTGGCCCAGGACCGGGTTTTTTACTATCGAAACCAGGTTTACAGCAACTATTACGCGGAAAGCCATAAAACAGCCCTCGCGTTCCAGAGAGAAGTGATAAACAACATCATTCCAGCCGTCAGACCTGATTTGATTCATTGTAACGACTGGATGACGGGCCTTATTCCAGCTATGGCCAGGCGGCATGGCATTCCCTGCCTGTTTACCATCCACAATATTCATACCCAGGAGCTTACTCTTGCGGCGATTGAAGACAGCGGAATTGACGCGGCGGAATTCTGGCTCTATCTATATTATAAACGCGTACCGAACGGTTATGAAGAAACACGACAGGCCAACCTTGTAGACTTTCTGGCCAGCGCCATTTTTTCAGCGCATTTTGTCAATACAGTGAGCCCCACGTTTCTCGAGGAAATATGCCAGGGCAGACATAATTTTATACCGAGTCATATACAAACTGAATTTGTTGCCAAAAAAAATGCAGATTGTGCGTCAGGAATATTAAATGCGCCTGATAAATCCTTTAATCCGCAAACCGACAATTTTGTGCCGTTTCATTATTCGGCCGAGAATCATCAGGAATTGAAACGCAAGAATAAAGCGCTGTTGCAGAAAAAACTGGGCCTTCTAAGAAACACGTCTGTCCCGCTGTTCTTCTGGCCTTCACGTCTTGACCCTCTGCAGAAAGGATGTCAACTGCTTGCCCATGTTTTGTACGATATTATTTCCCGTTATTGGCAGGAAGGGCTTCAACTTGTTTTCGTAGCCAATGGGCCATATCAGCAAATTTTTCGCGACATAGTCAGACATCATGATTTTTATCATCGTATAGCCATCTGCGATTTTGCCGAAGATCTTTCACGCCTGGCTTATGCCGCTTCCGATTTCACGCTTATGCCTTCCTCGTTTGAACCTTGCGGACTGCCCCAGATGATAGGCGCGATATATGGCTCTCTGCCTGTTGTTCATGATACAGGCGGGCTTCATGATACGGTATCGCATCTCAATATAGAGAAGAACGAGGGAAACGGTTTTGTGTTTAATGTGCATGACGCCAATGGATTACGCTGGGCAATAGATCAGGCCATGTCTTTCTATGCTCAGCCTGCGGAAGTAAAATCAGGGCAGATAGCAAGAATTATGAGGGAAAGTGCGTCAATGTTTACGCATACCGTTACGGCTAGAAAGTATATTGATCTTTATGAAAACATGCTCAACCGGCCACTTGTCCAAGCTTTCGAGTGACCCTTATTTAAAACCATATTTGCAGATTATCCAGCGAAGACATGCGTACGCCTGCGGGTTGGAACATAAATTAACCCAGGGCCAAATGTCTCTTACTGACTTTGCGAGTGGCCATGAGTATTTCGGCATGCATAAACGCGATAATGGCTGGGTGTTCAGGGAATGGGCTCCCAACGCCGAGACTATCTATCTTACGGGTTCTTTTTGTGATTGGCGTGAATCACCAGACTATCAACTGCGCCGTATTGATGGGAACGGGACGTGGGAAATAGTCCTGCCGGAAAAAGCTCTCCATCACGGCGATCTTTATCGGCTTTCTATTTCCTGGCCGGGTGGCAGGGGTGATCGTATTCCAGCTTACGCGCGACGTGTTGTGCAGGATGAAAAGACAAAGATATTTAATGCCCAGATATGGGCGCCTGAACAGCCGTATAAATGGCGTCATGATAAATTCACTCCCTGTTCTACGCCATTAATATACGAAACGCATGTTGGTATAAGCCAGCAGAATGAATGTGTTGGAACCTACACGCAATTCAAGGACAACGTTCTGCCGCGGATAGCGGATGCCGGTTATAATACAATTCAATTGATGGCAATTATGGAACATCCGTATTACGGCTCGTTCGGATATCATGTTTCAAGTTTCTTTGCCGCATCTTCCCGTTTTGGAACGCCGGATGAATTCAAGGCACTTGTAGATGAAGCGCATGGTGCCGGCTTGGCCGTGATCATAGATATTGTGCACTCGCATGCCGTTAAGAATGAAGTGGAAGGTCTTTCGAGATTCGACGGCACGTTATACCAGTACTTTCATGAGGGCGCACGTGGTGAACATAAGGCATGGGATTCGAGATGCTTTAACTACGCCAAGCCGGAAGTGGTTCATTTTCTTCTCTCCAACTGCCGGTTCTGGCTTGATGAATATCGCGTTGATGGATTCCGTTTTGACGGGGTAACCAGCATGCTGTACTTTCATCACGGACTTGGTCCAGCGTTCACATCATACGATAATTATTTTGATAATACCGTGGATGAAGACGCTGTGGCTTATCTCATGCTGGCTAACAAGGTTATACATACCGTCAAGCCTGACGCTATTACAATTGCTGAAGACGTTAGCGGAATGCCCGGCCTCGCTGTGCCGCCGGAACAAGGTGGCTGCGGCTTTGATTACCGAATGGCAATGGGTGTGCCTGACTGCTGGTTTAAACTGGTCAATGATGTTTCGGATGAGAATTGGAACATGAATTATCTATGGCATGAACTCGTGAACAGAAGACATGATGAAAGAACAATAAGTTATGCGGAATGTCATGACCAGGCTCTTGTCGGCGGCAAGACGTTGATATTCGAACTTATCGACGCGGAAATGTATCATTTCATGAGAACATCCGATAACAATCTCATGGTTGATCGCGGCATGGCCCTGCACAAAATGATCAGACTGGCTTCGCTCGCAACGGCTGGGCATGGGTATCTCAATTTTATGGGCAACGAATTCGGACACCCTGAATGGGTTGATTTTCCGCGT
>JAQBFJ010000098.1:0-2797 GCA_032123435.1 Verrucomicrobiota bacterium | reverse complement strand
CGCGGACGATTTCGGGGTTTATATCATAGAATCGGTACAAGTCGTTCCTGGTTGCTTCGGAGATGCATATTACTCGATCTGCCTGTCGGAGAGCGTTGCGCTTGATTTGTTTGAATTTATCATGGTCGGGCATGTCGTCGGCTTTATCAATTTTTTCATGCGTCAAATCATATACGTTGACCACGGATTTGAGGCGGAACAGATCTGAGTGTTCCGGGTAGAATGTGGGGTGGAATATGTCGCCGCCTTTGAGGCGCCAGTACAATTTGTCGGTTATTTTATATAATGAGCGGGCAAGAGTGTATGGTTGAAGCGGGCCCGGTAATTGTCGCCATGTGCTCGTTTTTATATTAGGCGCTGCGGGCGGTGTGCCGGCCAATCGAGCGGGCGCGTAAAGGAGTGCGTGAAAATCATCTTTTGCGGCAAATCGGCTGATGCTTTCGTTAAACATACGGACGATTCCGCCGTAAGGGCCGAATGTGTATGCTTGAAGATCATAGATTACTTTCATGTGTCGGATTCCGGAAAGCCATCAAGCAGGTCCTTGTTGATATATCTGGCCCAGAATGTCATGATGCGTCCCATGACAGGGTGTTTGCGTATTCTGGCCGCGTGTTCCCGGGCTGTTTGAAGTTCCGTTTGTACGTTCTCAAGCCGTAATTTCAGAATCATGCATTTTTCATCCAGCCGATACACCCGGTGATCAACGCGTTTATCCAGTATGGAATCGGGATCGTCATGCGGTAGTGCGGCTTCAATTGCGGTTCGTTCTTCGAATGGGTTGTTGGTGCTAACGATCTGGAGTCGGACAGATTCTCTCATAGCGGGTGTGATGGGGCTGCCGTCTTGGAATTTGCCGAAGGAATAGGAAACATCTTTTTTCAGGCGTTCTTGCATTTTTTTCAGGCTTTTCTCGTAAGAGTCGGCCAGGCGCTGGATCAGCGGCGGGATCGTGTGCATGATTGTCTCATGTTTAGTTAGGCCGGGATTCTGGAAATTGCTGAAATGGAAGACGCACAGCTGATCATTTTCATTTACCATTATATTCCCGCCTTGTTCGCGGAAATCACATTCGTGCATATTCCAGTGGCCTATGTTTATTCCCGGGCGCCAGATGGGTGCGGCTATTTCAAACGTTGACACAGTTGTCGCTAGCCAACCCTGGTCGGCATTCACGCCGCCGTTGTAATCATAATAGCCTTCCGATGCCAATCTTGATTGCCACCACCGGAGCATTTCCAGCGCAGGTCCGCTTTTGCGTGCGGCAACGAATCCGGCGTTGTAAGAACCGGCTTTAAGAAAGAACAGATAATTCGTGTCTTTTTCAGGCCGCGAAAAGTGGCGAGTGACCAGAACGTCGTGTTGTTGCCATTCGTTATCGAGAATGTCCATGAAAGGGGCGCAAACCAGCATGTCGCCGTCGATGTAAACAACGTTATTGGCATTATGCTTTGTAAACTGGTCTATTATGCAGAAAGGTTTGCAGGCACAACAAAGCTCAAATGCGGAATATTGGAAAAGGAAATTGTCACCCCGGGGCAGTGCTATGTTCTTTATTCCTATTACCTCGAAAAGACCGTCAAAACTGTCGGCTGGATCAACTTCACGTTCGATCAGATAGCATATGAGTTTATGGTCGGGATGGTATTTACGCAGGGATTCGGCAAGCACGGCTACGGACGGTAATCGGTCTCGAGTTGATATTGTTATGATGCTTGTATTCTGCATGCTCATTTTTTTATTGCCTGTCTTTAAAGAGTTGTCTTGTAAGGCGCGCGATCTTCCGTGGACCCGGGAAAGCGTGCCTGATTTTCTGCAGGAACGTCTTTTGAGCCGATTGATTAGAGGTTCTGATGTGATTATGCAAGTCTTGAATAAGCTGTTCCTTTTTCTTTATCGCTTTGGTTAAGTGTTCGATTTCCACTTGAAGCGAGGCTGTATCAACATTGGCGAACACCGGATGCCCGGGGTATAATTGGCGCATATCAAAAGATGTTTCAGGCATATGGTGTCCGTATTGGCTGTCGGGTAGAATTCTTGCCGGGAATTCGACGGGTTTATTTTGTGAATGGCATGTATTCGCGATTCGAACCATTTCTTCGGCCAGCGCAACCATTCTGTCAGCGGCTGGTGACGCACATTCGAGGTTATCGTGCAGTACGGTATTCTGGAACAGCATTTTAGGCGGTGGCGGCTCGGTCAATTCGGGAATAATCTCGGGGATATGATTATTGGCTGAAATTTTCCATGCGGATTGTGTATATAGCGGGCTGTTGGTGTAATCGAGTAAAGCTACGGGTATGCCGCTCAGCATACCTTCCAGCATGGTGGTTGAAGGCGTTGTTATAAGGGCGTCGACTGATTGTATTACGGCCATGAATTCTGTTCCGGTAGTATTCGTAATATGGCTTTGGACTCCTATTTCCTTGTCCATGTTATCTGTAAGGCGCCATACGACTTCAAATGGTTTTCCGTTAATGCTTTGTTGTGTATCGAACCATTCTTTAAGATCTGTAAGACTTTTCTTTATGAGAGACGTTTGTTGGGCCGTAAAGCCCGGTACACGCGCGGTTGTGACAAGGAAGCGAAACGGCGTATGTGATTGCGGGGAGAGTTTTTTTTGAACCAACTGATCAAGGCGCGGCAGACCCACTATTTCGCATTTACCGAGATTGCCCCATGATTCCAGGATTCGCGCCTGGGCTCGTCCGATACAGGCTATTTTGTGGCCGAGTACGGGTTGAAAGATTGAGCCGGACGTGTTATCCGGTCGTTCCCATGTATTTCGGTATTCGAG
>JAQBFJ010000097.1:0-8169 GCA_032123435.1 Verrucomicrobiota bacterium | reverse complement strand
TTTTGCGGCACCCGTTATCAAGCCGATACCAATATACCCGGCCATAACGCGGGATATATCGATGCTTGTTGACGATGCCATTACACATGAAAACATAGTTGATGTGATAAAAAAATCAGCGACTGTTGATTTGACAAAAATTGAGTTATTTGATATCTTTAAGACTAAGGAGATCGGGGACAGACGAAAAAGTTTTGCTTATTCCCTGACCTATCGATCCCTATGCAGAACTTTGACTGATGATGATGCTAACAAGTATCATGAGACAGTCAAAACTGCTTTAAAAAAAGAACTAAACGTACAAATTAGAGAAAGTTAAATCGTCAGCGGTAAGACTACTGCGGGCATGGCAAGGATTGTCTGAGCGAATCCATGAACAATTGTTTGAAAGATATAATTCCGGGATTTGTTGTTGCAATAATGTTGACATCAGGTTTCGGATTTGCGATATATAGTTTGTTGGCACTGACTGTTGCAATCTTCAGTTTGTTCCTTTTCGATGTAATTAGTAGACGTAAACATTGTTCTTTAACAAACGGATACATTTTTTTCCCTTTGGAAAAAAATACCCTGCCTTGTTCGCTTACGGGCACGAATCTCTGACCCAATACCAAGTATATGGGGATTTGAATGCGGTAGTGAATGCAAGCCTCCTTAGAGGGGAAGCATTTATCGTCGACTAAAGTTCCCACCTCGTTCGCGAGGTTCAGAGATAGTTGTCTGTTACGACTTACGGTGGGGTATTTTTTTTATGGGAGAAGCATGGATTTGTTTGAGCAAAACCGTGACGGACAATCCTTTAAAAGCCAGCCTTTAGCGGCGCGGATGCGGCCAAGAACCCTTGATGAAGTTATGGGGCAGGACGAAATCTTTGGGCCGGGCAAACTATTGAGGCGGGCCATAGAGGCGGATCGGCTAAGCAGTATTATTCTTTATGGCCCTCCCGGCAGTGGAAAGACGTCGATAGCTGAGGTAATTGCCGCGGTCACAAAGAGAGAATTTGAACGAACGAGCGGCGTTCTGGCAAATGTATCCGTATTGAGAACGATGCTTGAAGGAGCGGCCAATCGCCAGAAGCACGGCAATCGTGAGACGATCCTTTTTCTGGATGAAATTCATCGATTCAATAAAGCTCAGCAGGATGTTCTTCTGCCGTATATCGAAGAAGGAATCATTACGCTGATAGGCGCTACAACGCATAATCCTCTATTTTTCATAAATGGACCACTTGTCTCGCGGTCGTTGATTTTCGAACTGAAACCGTTGCCGGAAGAAACCGTTTGCGTGCTTTTGCGGCGAGCGTTGACGGATGAACGGGGATTGGCTTCATGCGGGGCTGCATGTGATGATGATGCCCTAACGCATCTTGCGCGTGTATGTGAAGGTGATGCGCGGCGCGCCTTCAATGCGCTTGAAATAGCCGTGCTTACTTCTGCCGTTGGTTCAGATGGTATTGTTAACGTGACACGGCAAATTGCCGAAGATTCAATTCAGAAAAAAGCGATAATCTATGATCATGACGAAGATGGTCATTACGACACAATATCAGCTTTTATCAAAAGCGTACGTGGTTCCGATCCTAATGCGGCGGTATATTGGCTGGCGAAGATGCTCTATGCCGGAGAGGATCCGAGATTCATCGCGCGCAGGCTTGTAATCCTGGCCTCAGAGGATATAGGAAATGCTGATCCGCGTGGACTTTCAGTGGCGGTTTCAGCCATGAAAGCAGTGGAATTCGTTGGAATGCCGGAAGCGCGTATTATCCTGGCGCAGGCTACGACATATCTGGCTACAAGCCCCAAAAGTAATGCCGCTTATCTTGCGATAGAGAAGGCGGGAGGCGACGTTGAGAACGGTCGCATTCTTGAAGTACCCAGACGTCTGAAGAACAAGAAGGTTAAAACGGTTCAATCGATCGAAGATCCAAAGAATGGTTCGGACAAATATATTTATCCACACGATTTCAGCGGTCATTTCGTTGACCAGGAATATGTTCCGACATCCTCCAGATATTATGAACCAACTCATGAGGGATATGAGGAAATAATAGGTCAGCGCATGGAGAAATGGAACAAGATGAGAGAAAAGGACGGTGCTTCAAAGACTCGTGATGCCGAAGGCAGGAAAGACGGGGTCAGGAAGGGGCCGAGTAATGATATGTTAGAGCAAGGTGATGTGCATGAATAAAAAGCAGATACGCGATCTGATCAGAAGGAGACGCATGGAATCTGACCTTGACCGAATGGACGAAAAGAGTATGCGGGCCCAACGGCTGATTCTGGGATTACCCGAGTTTATCAAAGCACGGAATATAGGGTGTTATCTTTCAATGCCGCGTGAGGTTGGGACTTCTTTTTTGATGAATGAATGCTGGCGGCTGGGTAAAACGGTGTGGGTTCCGGCGCTTCATGACGGGAAGGGGCAATATCATTTGAGCCTGATGAAAGAAAGCAGTTCCATCACTTATAAATTCGGCAATGTGCCTGAACCTGCGAGAGTCGAATGGGTCGGGTTGGAAAAGGTGGAGTTCATTGTTGTTCCTGGCGTGGCATTTGACGGTGAGTGCGGTCGAGTTGGGCATGGAGGTGGGCATTATGACAGGATTTTGGCTGGCGGCTTCGCTGGTTTTAAAGCCGGGTTGGCATTTGAATTTCAGATAATGGACAGTATTCCTGTGGATGAACATGATGTTAAAATGAATGTTGTTGTTACGGAAGAAAGAATAATAAGAGGCGCCAAAAGGCGCGAGTAGGGAAGGGAGCACAAGATGTTATTATATGTTGTGACTATAACGGGAGGTATGGCCGCAGGGCTGACGTTGGGATACCTGATTCGTTTTGTGATAGGGAACTATCAGGTAGATGCAAATGAAAAAAAGGCGAAACAGATGCTGGCTGATGCGAAGCGGGAATCAGGAGCCATGCTGAAAGAAAGTCAGATAAAAACGAAAGAAGACAGGATAAAAGCGCATCAGGAATTTGAAGAGTCGACTAAAGCAAGGCGAAAGGAACTGGCTGCGCTGGAAGAGCTTATATCGAAGCGAGAGGTGAACCTTGATCGCAAGGTTTCCATGATAGAGAAGAAGGAACATGTGGTTGACGAAAAGATGGGTGAACTGGAACAACAGAACGCTGAAGTAAAGACAATTAAGAATGAGATTGAACAGCTTGTTAAAGAAGAAAAAGACAGGCTTCAGCAGGTGGCCGGCATGAGCCAGGAGGAGGCCAGAAAAACGCTTCTTGGCCGGATGGAAAAGGAAGTGCATAGCGAGATGGGTGGTTTGATAAGACGTCTGCAGGAACAGGCGAAGGAAACTGCTGAACGGGAGGCTCAGAAGATTGTGGCATTAGCCATCCAGCGTTATGGGCTGTCGCATGCGTGCGAGATGATGACAAGTACGGTTACGTTGGCAGGTGATGACGTGAAGGGGAGGATAATAGGGAGGGAAGGCCGTAATATTCGAGCGCTGGAAGCGGCAACGGGAGTGAATGTACTGATAGATGATACTCCGGATGCTGTTGTGCTGTCAGGATTTGATCCTATCAGGCGCGAAATCGCGAAATTGTCTTTGGAACAACTTGTGGCTGATGGCAGGATTCATCCGGCACGTATTGAGGAGGTCGTGGAAAAGGTACGCGAAAATATGGAAGAAGTCATCAGGATAGCAGGAGAGGAAGCTGCGTACATTGTCGGTGTTCATGATATCGGGCCTGAGCTTCTGCGCAGGCTGGGGCGGCTGAAATACAGAACAAGTTACACGCAGAATGTGCTTCAGCACTCCATTGAGGTGGCGCATCTTATGGGTGTAATGGCCGGAGAGATTGGATTGGATGTGGTGCTCGCGAAGCGTATAGGATTGTTCCATGACATTGGCAAGGCGCTGGATCATGAGGTCGAAGGTGGACACGCCGTTATAGGTGCTGATCTGCTGAAAAGACACGGCGAGATCCCGGTGATCCTGAATGCCGTGGCTGCGCATCACGAGGAAGTGGCGGCTGAAAGTCTCTATGCCGTGCTGAGCGCTGCAGCAGACGCTATTTCCAGCTCACGGATTGGGGCGCGTTCTGAAACAACGGATATTTATATCAAGAGACTTGAAAAACTTGAGGCTATAGCAAATGAATTCGAAGGGGTCAAGAAAAGCTATGCATTGCAGGCAGGCAGAGAGGTAAGGGTCATTGTCGAACCAGAGAATGTGCATGACGGCGATATGATGGTGTTGGCCCGGGACATCAGCAAAAAGATAGAAACTGAGTTGCAATACCCGGGACAGATAAGGGTGATTGTTATCCGCGAGACACGGCATGTTGAATATGCCAGATAAATAAGACTAATGTAAAAAGCAGAATAGTACCCGCTGGGTGGGGAGGAGTGCAGTAACGTGAAAATTGTTATGGTGGGAGATATTGTCGGGTCGCCGGGCAGGCAGGTGTTTGAACAGGTGGTGGCTCAGCTGAAAAAAAATGGGGATGCCGATTTTGTGGTGGCTAATGCTGAGAACGCTGCGGCCGGTAAAGGGCTGACAGGATCGTTGGCAGAGGAATTGTTTTCCAAGGGCGCTGATGTGCTTACGCTGGGTGATCATACATGGGATCGTAAGGAATTACAACCGTATCTTGAGCAGGAGCACAGAGTCATCAGGCCATTGAATTTTGCTCCCGGCTGTCCGGGGAAGGGCCATATTACTGTTGAAACCGACTGGGGCGCGGTCACCGTTGTTAATCTTATCGGGCGTGTATTCATGCGAGACTATGATTGCCCGTTCAGGACGATAGATCAGTTTCTTCAGAAGCAGGCGCCGGGAAGTATCGTTCTTGTGGACATTCATGCTGAAGCTACATCGGAAAAAGTGGTAATGGGCCGGTATCTGGATGGACGAGTGAGTTGTGTTGTGGGCACGCACACGCATGTGCAGACAAGTGATGAAGCACTTCTGACAAATGGAACGGCATATATAACGGATCTAGGGATGACTGGCGCCAAGGATTCCGCTATTGGCAGGGATCTTGATTCAATTACTTCGATGTTCTTAACGGGTATGCCTGCAAAGTTTGAAGTTGCTCGAAATGATGTGGTGCTGGAAGGGGTTTTGATTGATATTGATCGGGAAACGGGAAAGGCCAGGAGTATTAAGAGGATCAGGGAGCCGTTAAGGCCGTGTTAAGGAATTATTTCTATCATGGGTGATGAACGAAAGATATATCGGGTTGCGGAATTAACGCGGTTGATAAAACTGGCGCTTGAGCAGAAATTTGGGACCGTATGGGTTGAAGGTGAGTTGTCTAATGTGCGGCGTCCGTCGTCGGGGCATTACTATTTTACCATTAAGGATGAGTTCGCTCAAATTGCCGCAGTTTTGTTTCGGGGGAATCAGAGTGGCCTGAAGTTCAATCCCGGTGACGGCATGCAGGTTCGTGTTTTAGGTGAGATTAGCGTTTATGAAAAGAGCGGGAATTACCAGGTGATAGTCAGGCAAATGGAAGAAGCGGGGCAAGGAGCCCTGCAGGCGCGATTTGAGGAATTGAAACGGAAACTTCAGGCGGAAGGTCTCTTTGATGATGAGAGAAAAAAGCCCATACCCTTATTGCCTCAGCATGTAGGCGTTGTCACTTCACCTACTGGCGCGGCGATCAGGGATGTTTTGAATGTTGTTTCCAGGCGGTTTCCCAATATGCATCTTCTGGTGGCTCCAGCGAGGGTTCAGGGTGAAAAGGCCGCAGGAGAGATTGCAGCCGCTATTGATTTGCTTAATCAGAGGGGAGGACTGGATGTTCTGATCGTATGTCGGGGCGGCGGCAGCCTTGAGGATCTGTGGTGTTTTAACGAGGAGATAGTCGCGCGCGCTATTGCACGTTCCGTGATTCCTGTCATTTCAGCTGTAGGACATGAGATAGATTTTACAATAAGCGATTTTACTGCTGATCTCAGGGCTCCGACTCCGTCATCGGCGGCGGAACTGGTTGTGGGGAGGAAGGAAGAGTTTGAGGAAGATCTGAAAAGCTTGGCAGAACATCTGGTGCGCTCGGTTGAAAGGTCGTTGTTGACGGTGCGGAGCCGGTTATCGGCGGTGAGGAGCAGTTATGTATTTCATGAGCCGGTTAATATGGTGCGGCAGTATATGCAACGGCTCGATAATATCGAAATACGGTTGGGCCGCCGACTTCGAGACAATCTGACTGGCGGCCGGGAAGAAGTAAGGAATCTTAATCTCAGAACATTACATGCAATGGGCATTTGCCGGGAATACTGTGGTCAGAATATTAAAAGAATAGCCATGCAGTTAAAGGCTTTAAATCCGATGGCTGTTCTTGACAGGGGCTACAGTCTTACAAGCGATGAACGCGGGCGTTTTGTGCGCTCTGTCGGGGATATACGTGCAGGTCAGAGGTTGGTGACGATGGTGGCAAAAGGCAGATTTGAGTCGGAAGTGACGAAAACATTGGATGAATGAACAATTAAAGATTGGCAACTCGTGAAACATCAGGGTTAGAGCAGGTGGAGGTATACATGACAACTAAAAGAACAGGCGGCAAGATTGCGAAGAATGATAAAAAAGAAGGCTTCGAAAAATCTCTTCAGCGTTTGGAGACTATTGTAAATGAGATGGAAGCAGGTTCGTTGAGTTTGGAGGAAATGATAGAACGATTTGAAGAAGGGCAAGCGCTCGTCAAGTTTTGCTCCAAGAAACTTAATGAGGTTGAACGGAAGATAGAAGTGCTTGTCAGGAAAGGAGACGATATTGTTACCGAGCCGTTCGATGAGAATATGCTTGATAACAATGGTGATAATGATTCGGCATCAGGGACAGGGGAAGAGCTTTTTTGAGACAGGAAAGCTTTTTTTGACAGGATTTACAGGATCAGCAGGATTAATCTAGCATGGCATTTTCAATAACTTCCAGGAAATGCAGAGCGGCGATTCTTATTATCTGCTGTTTTTTGTTCCAGCGGTCAAGAGTTCCTTGCTGATTTAAGGCTGATCGCAAATTTTGTCCCCATGGTTTATTATTCAGGTCATCGAGTATTTCATTTCTCTTTGCGATGGCGTTATCCAGCGCCTGAAGATTGGCCCTGAATTGATCCAATTCTGTTTGATTTTCTGGGATTTGAGTTATCACGGCCATGTATTCAGATTCTTCCGCGATACAGTGTGCTATTGCTAATGGTTCATAAATAGCGGCAATGCGTTTCAGTATGAATTCGTTTTTCCGTGCCTGCCAATAAGCGTCTTGTATGATCTGTGAGAGTTGTTGTCGTACTGGTTCAGGGTATCGTTCTGCCTGTCTGCCGAGATCAAAAAGGCCGTCGAACCATATTCCTTTCTCCTGATTTTGCCATATTGTCTGAAGCGTATCGAAATATTCCATCATGGCTTTAGAAGCTGGTCCGAAACTCATATCACAGAATTCCTGCTGTAGTTCCCGCTGGTTCAGGCAGGGATTCCATAGCAATTGGGCGGCGATCCACGAGAGTGGGCCGTTGATATAATGGAGGCGCAAACCTTCGGTATAGAAATCATTGATTCCGAAACTGGTCGCTATTTTGATATCGTCCGCTATTTCGTCACGGCAATATCGGGGAAATATCCATGATGCCAGTTCGGTATATCCGTATTTGCCTGCGCGGCTGGTCAGCTTGCACCATGTTTCAAGGGCTTTGATGTTTCTGTTTTTGTATTCCGTATCAAAATAACCGCCGGCATCCTGACACACGAAGACGGATACATTGGTTTCAAGATGGAATGATGGCGGCATAACTGTAGCGCTGTAAGCCAGTGCGCCAATACGGCGATCAGGATAGAGGTCTCTTATATTCGATGCGACTTTATTGACAAACATCCAGTAGGGTTCGCTCCACCATCGATTTGAGGCGGAGAAGCGTCTTTCTGCCGGCGGACAAAGCTGTTCGCATGCATGGCATTCGCACCATTTTTCGCTGTCATTGATGGACAGTGAGAACCATTGTTTGTTGGTGGAATCGGCAAAATATTGTCGCGCGGCGGAAATGGCGGTTTCAGCTATGCCTTTGGCGCTAAGGCATATCTGCCAATTGCTGTCCCGGGGGCATGGTCTTGAATTGTTCAGCAGTGGATACCATTCCGGATGGATCTGATAGAATTTGTCGGGATTGAATATATTGTGGATATTATGATGAAAGCGCTGAACCTGAG